>JBARXP010000086.1:0-1759 GCA_049647405.1 Elainellaceae cyanobacterium
ATCAACCTAGGAGGGTACGCGGATAGTGCCGTAACGTGGCTTCAGCAAGCAGGCCAAACACTCATTCAAACAGCTCCAGCCGTTGACTCCAGGGTTGCCAGTTGGGATTTGGGATTGGGAGAAAGCCAAGTTCTATCTTGGGCCATGAGCGATCGCAGTTATGAGGCCATCATTGATGATTTAGCCGCGCGGAAAGCCGCCAAGATTCTTCAGATTCCTGTCCGAGGAACGTTGGCGGTCATCGTTCTCGCTAAACAAATGGGCTACATTGCCTCTGCCCAGCAAGATTTAGAAAACCTTGTCCAGGTCGGTTTGCGCATCAGCCCTGCTGTCTTGGCACAGGCGATCGCCCTGGCAGGAGAGTAACCTCGCCGTGTCTGCATCAGATGACCAACCCATGATCACCCACACCATTGAGCTACCTATGGAACAAATCGCGGCCTTCTGTCACACCTGGCAAGTGACAGAACTGGCTCTGTTTGGCTCCGTATTGCGCGATGACTTCCACCCCGACAGCGACATTGACGTAATGGTGCAATTTCACCCCGACGCCCACCCCCGATTTAGCACCCTCGACCAAATGGAAGCTGAGCTGAAAACTCTGTTTCAGCGCGAGGTTGATCTCGTGACCCGCCAGGGCATCGAATCCAGCCGTAATTATCTTCGCCGTCACGAAATCCTGTCCTCTGCTCAGGTAATTTATGCAACGGGATCTTCAATTTCTGCTTGATATGCAGCAATCTGCCGAACTGATCATGACCTACACCGCCGATGTGGGGAAAGCTGAGTTTGTCGATAACGTGCAGCTTCAAGATGCCGTCATTCGTCGGCTCTTGATCATTGCCGAAGCCGCCAGACGAGTCTCAGAAGCAACTCGCCAAAGCCTGCCAGCGGTATCCTGGCTAGAAATCGACGGGATGCGTAATCGACTCGTGCATGAGTATGACGATGTCAATCTCAATATTGTTTGGGATGTGATTTAGGTCGAGATGCCGCTGCTGATTGAAGTGCTGAAAGCAGAAATTCCACCTGAACCGTGAACAGGGCAAAACTACCATTCCCCGCTCCATCGTCTAGCCTAGACTTTTGATCTATGAGCAACCCACCCGCTGTCCCTTCTGTTTCCGTCACCTACGCCCAAGCTGGTACCTCCACCAAATCAAATGAGCTGGGGATGCGCCCCATGCAAGAACGCGCCTACCAAAAGCGCGGAGATCAGTATCTGCTGATTAAATCGCCCCCCGCTTCGGGCAAGAGTCGGGCGCTGATGTTTATCGCCCTCGACAAGCTAGAAAACCAGGGACTCCAGCAAGCCATCATCGTCGTGCCCGAAAAATCTATCGGCTCCAGCTTTCATAATGAGCCCCTGAGCCAGTTTGGCTTTTGGGTCGATTGGCAGGTCGAACCCCGATGGAACCTGTGCGACGCCCCTGGCGGCGACAATGGCGGCAAAGTAGACGCATTGAAGAAATTTTTAGACAGCGACGCCAAGGTACTCGTTTGCACCCACGCCACTTTCCGCTTCGCGGTAGAAAAGTTTGAAGTCGAAGTCTTCGACGATCGCCTCATTGCCGTCGATGAGTTTCACCATGTTTCGGCCAACCCCGACAACAAGCTAGGCGACTACATTCGCCAGCTCATGACCCGCGACAAAATCCACATCGTCGCCATGACGGGCTCTTACTTTCGCGGCGATGCCGAGGCCGTTTTGCACCCCGAAGACGAAGCCAAATTTAACACCGTTACCTACACCTACTAC
>JBARXP010000087.1:0-31342 GCA_049647405.1 Elainellaceae cyanobacterium
GGCGTGTGAGCCAGTGTCAGACCCCGTCTTGGGGCAGTTGGCGATGATCCGTTTACCCATCAGGAGTCAGTTTAGTGCTGGCAGACTGGGAATCCCCGCTCCTTTAGGTCGGGGAGGATGTCAATAGAGGTGCAGGCTCAAAACCTGTGGATGAGGTCTGGCGATCGCCCCCGTCCGAAGACAAGTGCATGGGCGATCGCCCCCTATTCATTCCACTTCATTCCGTAACCTTTTACAAAACCGGGCAGCCAAAATATTAGCTGCGAAGTCGTGCCAATTTTGGAGATTGCTAACTGACGAATGATGTTTGGAGGGGCATGGCAATGCCATGCCCGTACGATGGGCAATCGATGGGCTAGTAGGCTTCTATATCATTCATCAATTTCGCAATGCCCAATTTTGGATCAGGTTTTTCAAACAGATTGCTCAGACAGATTGTTCGGACAGATTCTTCGGGCAAGAAACATTCAACACATGTTGAACTGAATGTTGAACCAGCCGGAAGTTAATACACCGTCTCGGGTTCTTCCTCCCGTGCTAGCTCTGGGATCTCAGCCGCACTACTCCGCCGAAGCTGAAGCACGGCATATTCATCTCCGAGTCCCTTGTAGAGGCTGTAGCACAGCACCAGCAACACAGCCGCAAACGGAAGCCCGGAGGTAATTGCAGCCGTCTGGAGTGCTTGGAGTCCGCCTCCTAGGAGAAGAACCGCAGCCACTGCTCCTTCGATTGAAGCCCAAAAGACCCGCTGAGGCACGGGAGATTCGAGGTTGCCGCCAGAGGCAATGCTATCAACGACCAGCGAACCCGAGTCAGAAGACGTGACAAAGAACACCACGACTAAGACGATACCAACCAGAGAGGTAATGCCTGTCAAGGGAAGCTGATCGAGCATCACAAAAAGCGCTGTGGCAACATTCTCACCAACGGCATCAGAAATAACGGTGCTGCCACCTAGTTCCAACGAGAGGGCGGTGCTGCCAAATACAGACATCCACAAGAAGGTCAGCATTGAGGGAAGCAGCAAGACACCCAAGATGAATTCACGTACGGTACGGCCTTTGGAAATACGAGCAATAAAGATGCCGACAAAGGGCGACCAAGACACCCACCAGCCCCAATAAAACACCGTCCAGCTATTCTGCCAGTTGCCGCCTTGAAAGGTTTCCGTCCAAAAACTCAGGGTCGGCAAAGAGGCAACATAGTAGCCCAGGGTTTCAACAAAGGAACCGAGGATAAAAATCGTTGGCCCGACCAGCAGCACAAACACCATCAAAACCGCTGCAAGAACCATATTCAGCTCACTCAAGCGACGAACGCCTGCATCAAGCCCAGATACAACAGAAGCTGTCGCAAATCCCGTGATGATGACAATGAGTAAGACTTGAACCGGGACGCTAATGGGTATTGCTGGCAGGAGGAAGTTAAACCCAGCATTGACCTGCTGAACTCCGAATCCGAGCGAGGTTGCTAAGCCAAATAGGGTAGCGGCAACCGACACGATATCGATACAGTTTCCTGGCCAGCCAAAGATGCGATCGCCCAAGATGGGATAGAACACCGAGCGCATGGTTAGAGGCAAGCCTTTGTTGTAAGCAAAAAAGGCAAGCCCTAAGCCGACAAGGGCGTACATGCCCCAAGCATGAAGACCCCAATGGAAAAAGGTAACCCCCAAAGACTGTCGAGCCGCGTCTGCCGTCCCAGGCTCGATGGTGCCGATAACAGCGGGCGGAGACTGAAAATGATAGATCGGCTCGGCCACGCTCCAAAACAACAGTCCAGTACCCATGCCTGCACTGATTAACATGGCAATCCAGGCAAACACTGGAAATTCTGGACGGGCATCCTGTCCGCCAATGCGAATTTCACCAAACTTGCTAAGAGCCAGAATGACGACGAAGATTAAGCACGTACTCACCGCCAAAATCATGAACCAGCCCATTCCTTCAGCAATGAAGGTTTGAACTTGCCCGAAAGCATTTTCGGCGGGCTCTTTAAAGATCAGGGTGACCGCAACGAACAAAAAGATGAGTGCCCCAGAGGTGATAAATACCTCTGGATGGAAATCAAGCCACTCTCGAAACCGAAAATTATTCTCGGTGAGGGTGCGCCGACCTTGAGGGGGATGCGATCGCCCCCCATTGCCGTTGCCAGGGCCAAAATTGGACATTAGATGTGTTCTCCTTAATTCATCTAAACGATTATCCGGAAATCTTAGCCTCAAGAAAATGAACTCAGTTCTTGAGATTTCCGGGCGATCAACAGATTCCCTGAGGCAAATTACGGCCATAGCCAACATGCGAGCGAACGTCGTTTTGGCGACGCGTCACTCATATGAGCCACAAACACAGGGTTAAGCCCAAGGAAACATGTGGTCAGACTATCGTTAGCTCGGCGATTGAAACCTTAATCTTTCACTAATTTTTGAAGCTTTTTCTTGTGCCACACATTTGGTTATGCAAGAAACCTCTGACTTAGCCTCTGCATTGAGCAGACAAGTTAAGCAGATAAGTTAGGCAAATAAAAGTGTGGCCTTGATGAAATGAAGACTGCTGATCCTATTTGCAACGTGGCATTAAACGGGCCTGCAATCGGTGTGTCAACAATATGCGCACAATAAGCAACAAGAACAGGTCAATTCTGTCGCGCTCTATACAGTTGTCACTACAAGTTGAAATTTTCATCAAAGACTGACAATTTAAGCAGATTTTTGAGTGTTCAAAAACGCTTAAAACCAGCTTGAATCATCGATCTCTTGAGACTTGAATGAATGGGGAGGGCGATCGCCAACACAACTCTATTGCAAAATGTGCTTTAGAAGACATATTTTCGCAGAGATACCCAATAAATTCTATATTCAAGACTTGTAATTACAAGTTTAAACTTTTTTCTAAATCCCTTATTTCACAGGCAATATAGCCTAGCCCTTGAATTCTAGAGCAGCTCTTTTTTTGTATTTGACGGGTAAAAATTGCTTGTTATTACATGCTGCTTAAGACTCTCTTCTCATTTTTGACAAAGATTTGATTCTGACTACTGAGCGATCGCTCGTCATAGACTTGATCCTCCATCTTTCCTGTATTGACTCTGTTATTGACTTAATTCCGACTGGAGTTGCTTATGAGCCATACCGATCTCGTGGGTACCGCCCCCAACAGTGTTTCGATGCCGAGTGCCAATCTCGCACCCAACATTCGTCAACGAATGATTTCTACATCGCCTGAGCTTGCAACCGAACTCATCGGCGGGCTTTGGGCAGAAGCATATACCAGTCCCGATTTCTTAGACATAGAACGGCAAACTGTATTCACAAAGCATTGGGTTTGCGCTGGCCTAGCCAGTGATGTATCCAAGCCCGGAGACATCTTGCCCGTCGATATCGCAGGAATTCCGATCGTATTAGTGCGCGATCGCCACAGCACCTTGCGCGCGTTTCACAACATCTGTAGCCATCGCGGGCTGCAACTGGTCGAAGAGGCTTGCTCTGGCAAAGGCATGATTCGTTGCCCCTATCACTCTTGGGCCTACGGCATGGACGGGTCACTCAAATCCACTCCTCACTTTGGCGGCTACCATCAAGATTCTTACGAAGGATTTGACCGCACTTCAAAAAATCTGCGCTCCATCCGCTGCGAACAGTGGCTCGACTTGGTGTTTGTCAACTTGTCTGGCGATGCACCTCCGCTAGAAGACTATCTCAAACCCATCACCGATCGCTGGGCAAATTACGACCTCAGTCTGCTGCGTCGCGGGCGTGAAGCCACTGTAGAATGCAACGCCAACTGGAAACTAGCCGTTGAAAACTTTTCAGAAAGCTATCACCTCGCTTGGGTTCACCCCACGCTCAACAGCCTGTCGCGCATGGAAGATCACTTCTGGTTTGACGTGGGTGAAAATCACGTCGGCCAGGGCAGTCTCAAATATTTCTGTGGAGAACTGGGCGGCAAGCGTCTGCCCACTTTCCCGAACCTAGAGGCAACAGAACATACCACCGTCGCCGAATATGTTTCTGTATTTCCCAACCTGATGCTGGGCGTTCATCCTGATTATTTCCTCGTCTTTATGGTCAACCCCCTCAGTCCCGATCGCACATTGGAGCGCATGGCGTTCTACTTTGTAGGCGAAGAGGCCATGACCGAAGAAAACGCCCCTCTGCGCGATATTCCTGTCGATCTGTGGATTGCGACCAACGACGAAGACATCACAGTCATTGAGCGGATGCAAAAGGGACGGCGATCGCCCGCCTTTGACGG
Organism: Elainellaceae cyanobacterium; assembly: GCA_049647405.1. Taxonomy (GTDB): domain Bacteria; phylum Cyanobacteriota; class Cyanobacteriia; order CAKZMO01; family CAKZMO01; genus CAKZMO01. Next base: position 4,254 of record JBARXP010000087.1, read on the forward strand.
AGGCTGTTTCTCCCCTGCCCTAGAAATCACCGTCAAACAGTTTCAAAACCTGGTCTTCCGCGCTATCAGCAGCTAAATCTGCCCCCATCCGTAGGGGCGCACAGCCGTGCGCCCCAGCCCACAACCACCACAAGCACTACAATCCATCCGATCCGCACCTCGCCATCACGGAGACCCCGCCATGAAATCCACCGCATCTCTCGTCGTCATCGGAGCCGGAATCGTCGGCTGTAGCACCACCTATCACCTGACCAAGCAAGGCTGGACAGATATCGTCGTCATCGACCAAGGCCCCCTCTTCGCCACCGGAGGTTCGACCTCCCACGCTCCTGGCCTCGTCTATCAGACCAACTCCTCCAAGACCCTCTCTCTCCTCGCAAAATATACCGTCGAACTCTACAACCAACTGGATCTGGACGGCGCACCTGCTTTTCATCAAGTCGGCAGCGTCGAAGTTGCAACTACCGAAGCTCGCTTGCAAGAGCTACACCGCAAACTAGGCTGGGCCAATGCTTGGGGCATCGAAGGAGCCTCCATGATCACCCCTGCCGATGCCAAAGCCATGATTCCCCTACTCGATGACAGCAAAATTCTAGGGGCACTCAACGTCAAAACCGATGGCATTGCCAAGGCTGTGCGTGCTGCCGAAGCCATGGCGCGATTTGCCATGGGCCAGAGAGCCGCCGAATTTCATGGGCGCACCGTTGTCACCGATGTTGAGGTGGTAGACGGCAAAGTTAAAGCAGTCGTGACCAACCAAGGGCGGATTGAAACTGAGAAAGTTCTCGTCTGCGCGGGCATCTGGGGGCCCCGCATCGGTCGCATGGTCGGCCAGGTGATTCCCCTCACTCCAGTGCAGCACCAATATGTCAAAACCAGCCCCATTGCTGAGCTAGCAGGCACCACCGAGGAAGTGGTTCACCCCATCCTCCGCCACCAAGACAAGTCGATGTATTTCCGACAGCATGGCGACTGCTACGGCATCGGCTCCTATCAGCATGAGCCTTTGCTGGTCGATCCCGACGACATTCTCAGCCCCGAAAAAGCCCCTGTCATGCCTTCTGTGCGAGAGTTTACCGAAGAGCATTTCAAACCCGCTTGGGAGTCAACAGTAGAACTGCTGCCTGCACTCCAGGGAGCCGATCTGCCCTACAAAATCAACGGCATGTTTTCCTTCACCCCCGATAGCCACTCTGTGATTGGCGAATCGCCCAAGGCAAAGGGGTTTTGGGTCGCGGAAGCCGTATGGGTCACCCACGGAGGCGGCGTCGGCAAGATGGTCTCAGAAATGATGACCACCGGAATTCCCAGCCTCGACATGCACGAAGCTGATATTCACCGCTTCCCCGACGTGCTCAAAAGTCGCGACTACATCTACCGTTCTGGGGCGCAGCAATATGATGAGGTCTACGACATCATTCACCCCCTCGACCAGCAGACCCATTCCCGTGAGTTGCGCGTCAGCCCGTTTTATCTCAGAGAAAAAGAACTTGGGGCAGAGTGCATTTTTGCCGCAGGCTGGGAACGGCCTCAGTGGTATGAGTCTAACGCCAAGCTTTTAGAGAAATACGACATTCCCGCCCGCTCTGGCTGGGAAGCCCGCAACTGGTCGCCCATTCAGGCCGCAGAACACCTCGCCACCCGTGAAGCCGTGGGGCTGTATGACCTGACTCCCTTTGCCAAGTTTGAAGTCACCGGATCGGGCGTGGTGAACTATCTGCAAAGCCTCTGCGCCAACGATGTCAATAAGCCTGTGGGCAAGGTGATTTATACGGCTATGCTTGACGCCAGCGGCGGCATCATGTGTGACCTGACCGTGAGCCGTTTGGCAAAAGATAAGTATTGGGTGGTGACCGGGGGCGGTGTCGGAGCCCACGACCTCGCCTGGATGACCCAGCACCTTCCCGCTGATGATTCAGTGCAAATTACGGAGGTGTCTTCTAGCTACTGTTGCGTCGGCTTATGGGGGCCAAAAGCACCTGATGTGCTCCAGTCTGTTACAAAGACAAATGTGGCGAAACCTGCCTTCAAGTTCTTTACCTGTCAGCAGATTCACATCGGCAATATTCCGGCTCTAGCCGTGCGCGTTTCCTATGTAGGCGAAGAGGGTTGGGAGATCTATGCCCCGACGGAATGCGGCTTAAAGCTCTGGGATACTCTCTATGCGGCAGGGCAGCCCCACGGGCTGATTCCGGCAGGTCTGGGAGCTTTTGAAACCCTGCGGATAGAAAAGGGCTTTTTGCTCTGGGGAGCCGACATTCACACGGAATATGATCCTTACGAAGCGGGGCTTGGTTTTGCGGTGCGTCCCAACAAGGGCGAGTTCATGGGCAAAGATGCTCTGCTGCAACGGCAAGAATATGCCAGCCGCAAGATGGCCTATCTGACCTTGGACGATCCGGCTGCTGTGGTCATGGGTAAGGAGCCCATTGTGGCTGATGGCAAGGTGTTGGGCTATGCCACCAGTGCGGGCTATGGCCACAGTCTCGGTCGATGTGTGGTGTATGCGTATCTGCCGCTGACCTATGTCGTGGCAGGCACGAAGGTCGAAGTGCAGTATTTCGACAAGACCTACTCTGCGACTGTCGTTGAGAAACTGCTGTGAGGTTTGGATAAGGCAGCTCACACGCTTGAATCCTTGTTCAAAATCCCCGTTTAGGATTCTCGTAGGGGCGCTCAGCCGAGCGCCCTTACCAACCGGGGTTCCTGTGTATACACATCTCCTTTTTATGCGTGAGGCTCCGAAAGATCCCCCTAAATCCCCGCGCTTCGCGCCGCTAACGCTAGAAAAAAGGGGGACTTTGAGTTCGAATCCCCACCCTTTTTAAGGGGGGCTAGGGGGGATCACATCTCGGATACAACGTTGAAGACTTATGTATACACAGGAGCCAACCGGGCGGTACGCCGACTGGGCATGATGCCCTGAACAGCGAAAGGTCAGGACATTTCGGTTTCTTGCCATGCACTCATGTCTGAAGGAGTTCTATATCGTGTCGAACTTTTCCATTGAAATTACGCCCAAAACCGATGTGACAGTGCTGGCTTCTTTGCCTTCTGCAATACGAGAAGTGTCTATTACGTTTCTGCCTGGTGCAGCGGATTGGGATGTAATCGCCCAGGCTCAGCGGGTGCGGCAGCAGGGATTTGAGCCGATTCCCCACATTCCAGCGCGCAGTATCCGTAATCCATCGCACCTCCAATCGTTGCTGACCCAGCTGAGAGACACCGCCCAGATCCGCAAAGTACTGGTGATTGGTGGCAGTTGCGCCCCTATTGGCGACTACACCACCAGCCTGCAACTCCTCGAAACAGGACTCTTTGAAGGGTTACAGGTCGGCATCGCCGGACACCCTGAAGGGATGCCTCACCTCAGCAACGGCGAATGCGATGCGGTGCTGCACCAAAAAAATCAGTTTGCCCAAGAGTCTGGCCTGGAGCTATTTATCATCACTCAATGGTCGATGAATCCAGAAACCGTGCTGCAATGGTGCGATCGCATTCAATCTTTCAACACTCTGCCGATTTACATGGGCATTCCTGGCCCCGCTTCTCTAACGTCTCTCATGAAATTTGCTGCGATCTGCGGAGTCAGAGCAAGCTGGACGGGGCTGCGCCAACAGTCGGGCAAACTCGGACAACTCCTTACCGTGCAGACCCCAGATTTTATGGTGGAGGCACTACAAGAGCGCGTCGATCATTTTCATGTGTTTACGTTTGGCGGTGTAAACCGAACGGCAGACTGGTTGAGCCGGGTGACAGAAGAGTACCAAATGCCCATTGGTGCATAACATGCGGTGAACGATTAGATTGTGGAAGATTAGATGGTGAACGATTTTATGGGGACTATCTTGTTACAGCAATTCTCAGTTTGGCGAGTTGGCTATCTGGCTACGCTTCCGACCCGCCCGCGAATAAATTGCGGGCTAATCAGTGAAAGCCCCGTTGGGGCTAAGATCTGTCGGCTATCAGTCCCGAAGGGACTTGATCATTTGTAGCCCGCAATTTATTTGCGGGTGTTGTAGCGTAACCATAATGAGAATTTCTGATCTTGTTAGGACAAGCTCATCGTTGCCACATCTTGTAAAGACAATTCAAAAACAATTCAACTCAATACAATTCTCCTACGCCCCTTCCCCTTTTCAGCTCACCATTAAGGGACATCTCCTATGTCAATTAGCGTCTTCGAAATCTTCAAAATTGGCATCGGCCCCTCCAGCTCCCACACCGTCGGCCCCATGAAAGCCGGACTGCTATTCGTTACGGGCATGGCTCCCGAATTGCTCGATCAGGTGCAGCGGATTCAAATCGATTTGTATGGTTCCTTGGGCGCAACAGGACGCGGACACGGTACAGACAAAGCCGTCTTGCTCGGACTCGAAGGAGAAGCGCCCGACCTCATCGACCCCGACACCATTGATGGCAGACTCGAACGCATCCGCACCCAGCAGTCTATCCATTTATCTGGCGATCGCCCCATTGCGTTCGACGAAAAAGCCGACTTGCTTTTTCACTGGAAATCGCTGCCCCATCACCCCAATGGTCTACGTTTCACCGCATTTAGTCAGGATGGACAAGAGCTGACCCAAAAAACCTACTACTCCGTTGGCGGTGGCTTTGTGGTCGATGAATCTGCGGTGGGTGGCGATCGCATTCAGCCCGATCTGACACCCGTTGCCTATCCCTTCAAAACGGCAACTCAACTGCTAGAGCTGTGCCTGACCCACAACCTTTCCATCTGCCAGATCATGCTCGAAAACGAGAAAGCTTGGCGCAGCGAAGCCGAGATCCGCGCCGGACTGCTGCACATCTGGAACGTGATGCAAGACTGCGTCAAGCGGGGCTGCCACACAGAAGGCATTCTCCCCGGTGGGTTAAAAGTCAAACGTCGCGCCGCCGATTTGTATCATCGCCTCAGCAGCCAACATGAGACTTCCCTTTCTGATCCCTTAACCGTGATGGATTGGGTGAATTTGTACGCCATGGCCGTGAATGAAGAAAACGCCGCCGGGGGGCGCGTCGTCACGGCTCCCACCAATGGAGCCGCAGGCATCATTCCCGCTGTGCTGCACTATTACAAACGCTTTTGCCACAAGACAACGGATGATTGCGTGGTGCGGTTTTTGCTAACGGCTGGGGCGATCGCCCTTCTCTACAAAGAAAATGCCTCGATCTCTGGAGCCGATGTGGGGTGTCAGGGCGAGGTCGGCGTTGCCTGTTCGATGGCCGCAGGAGCACTGACTGCGGTCATGGGAGGCACACCCGCCCAGGTCGAAAACGCCGCCGAAATCGGCATGGAGCATAACTTGGGACTCACCTGTGATCCGGTTGGGGGGCTGGTGCAGGTGCCCTGCATCGAGCGCAACGCCATGGGCGCAGTCAAGGCCATCAATGCATCTCGCATGGCGCTGAAAGGCGACGGCACCCACTGCGTCCACCTCGACAAGGTGATCAAAACCATGCGCGACACGGGAGCCGATATGCACGAGAAATATAAGGAAACCTCTCGCGGTGGCTTGGCGGTGAATGTGATTGAGTGTTAGGCGATTGAGGGTTAGGCGATACTGGGCTCAGGAGTTCACTGCGCCACACGTTTCAGGCTCTTGAAGCAGCTCACAAATCAGCTCAAAGCGAAAATCATCCACGATCGCACTCAGTAACTGAGCCAAATAAAACGCCTCAGCCGGAATTTGACTGATCAGCGTCCGGCACTCCTGCTCATTAAGACGATAGGCGGCATGATGCAGATTGTCTTGCCATTCTTGGGGCATGATGCGCATCGCTTGAATCGAAGCAGGCAATGTGCCTTGACGGGCTGGAAGGGATGCAGCTCGATCGGGTGAAGCCGCAGTCGAGGCGGCGGTAGTCGAGGCATCAGAACGATTTGAAGACGGCTTAGAAAACGATCGCCGCAAGTCTTCAACTTTGAGATTGAGATGACGGGCGATCGCCTCATATAGCGTATCGACTCGATAGGGCTTATGCACGATGTCATCGCAGCCCGCTTCAAGAATGCGGAGGCGATCGTCATCAAACGCGCTGGCCGTGAGGGCAATAATCTTGGGGGGCTGAGACTGTATGGGTGTGCCCCCATTGTCTGCGGTGACGCTTAGCGTCTGCTGGGCGAGATGGAGAATTTGCTGAGTCGCCGTATAGCCATCCATCACGGGCATTCGCATATCCATCAAAATCAGGTGAGGCTGCCAGCGTTGCCAGATCTCAATGGCGATCGCCCCATTCTCAGCTTCCTGGATGTCCATATCAGCCTGCTTTAACAGCTGCCTGATGAGTTGACGGTTATCAGCCTGGTCATCGACTAACAAGAGACGCGGTCGGCTGGGCTGCATTTGCGGCTGAGGCTGGGGCTGCGCAGACATCTCAGGCATATAGTCAGACAGGTCTTTGCTGCCACTCACCACTTCCATGGGCAGAGTGACCCAAAACGTTGTGCCTTGATCAATCTGACTTTCAAGAGAGAGGTGCCCCTTCATCAACTGAATGAAGTGAGCGCTAAGGGTTAGCCCCAATCCGGTACTGTTGGATGCATTTCTAGATGACTCAGTTTGTTCAAACGCTTCGAAAATGCGATGCTGATCGTCTGGCTTAATGCCTACCCCTGTATCTTCAATCTGAAGCTGAAGGGCGGGGGTAGGCTGGCGATCGCTCACCGGAACCCAAGTCGCGGTAAGTTGCACCGATCCCTCGTTCGTAAACTTAATGCCGTTGCCCAACAGATTTAGCAAAATCTGCCGCAGCTTCTGTGAGTCTGTGTAGACATAGCGGGGCAGCGCCGAGTCAAACACCATCTCTAACTCTAGACCTTTGGCGATCGCCTCTTGTTTCAACATGGTGTAGATCGCCTCTAGCAACTCAGTCAAGTTGACGGTCGAGTTTGCCAGCATCATGTGTTGGGCTTCGATTTTTGACAAGTCCAACACATTGTTAATCAGCGAAAGTAGATGATTACCACTGTTGAGAATGGTCGAGATGTAATCTCTACATTGCATCGGCACGTCGGGCTCTCGATCGAGGAGCTGAGCAAATCCGATAATGGCATTCAGGGGAGTACGCAGCTCATGGCTCATATTAGCCAAAAACTCTGTTTTGGCCTGACTGGCGGCATCGGCTTTAGCCTTAGCCTGCTGTAGCGCCAATTCAACCGTTTTATAACTCGTAATATCTTGAACGGTGCCGACAACCTGAGTCATGACACCCGCGTCATCAAAGACAGGTTTGCCTCGACAGGCCACATAGCGCGTCATGCCATCAGACCGTAAAAGGCGCATCTCGATAGAGCAATCGCTGCCTGAAGTCGCCTGCTCAAGACCCTGGGTAAACAGGTCGAGATCTTCAGGATGGATCGGTGCAGTAAAATCGTCAAGACTGATTTGAGTTGTGGTGGACTCTAGCCCATAGATTTTCAACGTTTCTGGGGAAACATTGACCCGATGGCTGTTAAGAATAAGTGCCCAATTGCCTAACTGGGCGATCGCCTGGGCTTCAGATAGCGCATATTGAATTTTCAGCAGCTTGGCTTCTGCCACATTTCGTTCGTCGATTTCTTGAGAAAGCCGACTGACATTCAGCCGCAGCTCTAGCTGGTTAACAACCTGACGGGCCAGAGCTTCAAGAGCTACAATCTGCTGCTGGCTGAGGGTGCGAGGCTGACTGTCAATGACACACAGCGTCCCTAAGATAAAACCATCTGGTGTAATCAGCGGTGCTCCGGCATAAAAACGAATGTGCGGCTCGCCCGTAACGAGATCATTGTCGGCAAACCGAGGATCGAGAGTTGCATCCGGAATAACCAACGTGGTTTCACTGAGTATGGCATGGGCGCAAAACGCCAAATCGCGATGGGTCTCTTGGGCATGCAGTCCGATTACCGACTTAAACCATTGCCGATCTTTATCGATGAGGCTAATCAAGGCGATCGGCGCTTGGCAAATCAGCGATGCTAGCTGAGTCAAATCGTCATAGGCCGGCTCTGGATTTGTATCAAGCACGTTGTAACACTGAAGTTTTTGAAGGCGCTGGTTTTCATCAGAGGGAGAAGGTGCTCTCATATTTTTATCGCAAAGTCGGCTGTATTAAAGAACTAAAATGTGAGCTGCTCTAGAATGTGTTCTAGATTGATGGAAATGTAAATTTCTTATAAACCTGAGTCAACCAAATCATCGAACGAACGAGACGTATGTCACTTTTGCACCCTCACCGTTCGGCTGAGTTCACGCCGAAGCCCTGAATCCCTCACCCAAAGTCCTTCTCCCCTTCTGGGAAAGGGACTTTGAATATCTTGCTCCCCTGCTGCCGCTGTTGGGAGTAGATCGAAGGGCGCGCGTAGGTCTAAGACCGTGCGTAGCAGCAGGGGCTGGGGGATGAGGGGATTTCGAGATATTGGCAACCCTGACTTACTCCCAAACGAACAACAAGCGAAAGTCTTTGTATCTCCATAAAAAACACCAGCATTTTATAAAAATGGATTGAAAAACTGACAGGCTTTGCGATGAAAACGAATATCGAGTCCATGCAGTCAAGCAGCGCTCAAACGTAAAACTTTCTCAAATCAGAAAGTCTATTCCTTTTCCTCTTTAAGGTTCCCTAAAAATATTATATAAGAACGGGTAAATTCACTTCAACTTGCAGGCACAGGGGTAATATTCTAAAGCTATTTTTTCAAGATAATTTACTCAATAGCTCAACACATAAAATGATTAGCGCAGTTTCTATATACAACTTGTATTTTACCAGGACGCCAATGATAAGTAGGTGGACATAAATAATTGTCGGTGTAGGGTGCCGTTAGGCGAAGCCGTAACGCACCATTGGGTAAGGATTTGATGCGTTACGCTAGCGCTAACACATCCTACCGAAGAATTAAGACTACCTACTTATTGAAAGTGGCGCAATCTTTTGCATTCACCACCCCCAAAAAACCAAACGTTTATCAAAAGCTGATAGGTGTAGATGAAATTTAGATGAAGAAATCTTCGTTGTTCACAACAGTTTTTGTATGTATTTTGTAAGCTTTAGACATTTTTCTGTGAAGAATTCGATCAAATTAAAAGTTATTCTAGTGCTTTGATAGAAAGCCTTGATGAAATCGTTCTTACTCCCCATTCTGCACTCACCATTTCGTACTCACGACTATGTCTATTGTTACTCCAGTCAATGTTCAATTGAGCTACCTTGATTTTGCCCGCCAGCTTGCCCAAGCTGCAGAGGCGGTTATCATGCCTCACTTTCGCAGCCACACGGTCAGCTTTAAGTCTGATGGCTCGGAAGTGACCGTTGCTGATAAGCAAGGGGAGCAGGTGATGCGATCGCTGATTGAGCAAACTTATCCAGACCATGACATTTTGGGAGAAGAGTTTGGGGCTAGTGCTCAAGAGCGCACGTCGGACGCTGGGCATCAGTATCAGTGGATTCTTGACCCGATTGATGGAACCGCATGGTTTACATTGGGTGTTCCTTTGTTTGGGACGTTAGTGGCGCTGTTAGAACAGGGTGAACCCATCGTCGGCGTGATTCACTTACCGGGGTTGGGAGAAACGGTGTATGCCGCCAAAGGGCATGGCTGCTGGTATCAGGCCCAAGGAGAGCAGCCCGTACGAGTAACAGTGCGCCCTCCGGTCGATTTAACCCAGGCGATCGCCTCGACAACAGGGGTTCACAGTTCCGATATTCAGTGCAAATCAGGAGAGACGCCCTATGCCCTAACCCAGTTGATCAATAGCGTACAAAAGTTTCGCTTTTGCTCTGACTGCAATCAACATGCCCTCGTCTGCCGAGGGAAGCTTCATGTTGCGGTCGATACGCTGATGAATCCGTGGGATGTCGCAGCACTGGTTCCCTGTATCGAAGAAGCAGGCGGCAAAGTCACCACCCTCCAAGGCGATCGCCACAATATTGTGTTTGGTGGCAGCCTCTTATCGACCTGTGGAGAACCGCTGCATAGTGAGGTTTTGAAATTGCTTCAGCCCTAGCTCAATTGGGCAAGAAGGAAGCTAAGATGCTTATGTTGCCCATCTTTGAACTGTACTCTTTGAACTGTACTCTTTGAACTGTACTCTTTGAACTACTTTTTGAATTGCATGATGCGACTCCCTAAGAGGATGTTTGAGAAGTCGTCAATGCTACTTCAGATCCCCCCTTGCCCCCCTTAAAAAGGGGGGAATCGGAATCAAAGTCCCCCTTTTTTAAGGGGGATTTAGGGGGATCAGTATTGTTCCAGCGTGTTGTCTAATACTTTTCAAACATCCTCTAAGAGTCTTGTAAATGACCCTGACGCGAGATTTGACCCCAGCCTGCAACCACGATGAATCCCCAAAATGATCTCTTGCTCAATCATGATTCACATTTAGACAATCAGGCTTTGATTTTCTTGCACTTGATGAAGACCGGAGGACGGACTCTGGTTCATATTCTCAAGCAAAATTATGATCGCGATGTCCGGTTTCATTGCAGTCAAAAAGAAGGCGAAACGCTTCAAGATTTGCAGGCTCTGAGCGAAGACCAGCGGCGATCGCTCCAGCTTTTCTATGGTCACATTGAGTTTGGCCTCCACCAAACCTTACCCCAGCCTTCCACCTACGTGACTCTCTTGCGGCATCCGGTCGAGCGGGTGGTCTCTCACTATTACTACGGCTTTTTTACCGAAAAACACTACACCCACGACTTAGTCAATACTCAAAACATTAGCCTGCCTGACTATATGGCATATGGCATGACCGAGTTAGACAATGGTCAAACTCGACGCATTGCAGGCTCTATTTCAGATCGAGTTCCTTTCGGAAAATGTACGACTGAACTGCTAGAAATTGCCAAACAAAATTTAGATGAAAAATTTTTACTCGCAGGTCTTACTGAACGGTTTGATGAGTTTTTGTTAATCTTGGGGCGATCGCTGGGGCTTCATCAAATCCTCTATACGCGATCGAATGTGAATACAAAAAAGCCGACTTCAAAAGCGATTACTGCCGCAGATCGAGAAAGCGTATTGAAGTACAACCAGCTTGATTTGGAGCTATATACCTACGCCACTCAAAAGTTTGACCAATTAATTGAACGCTTAGGCCAGCCGTTTCAGTCAGAACTTGAGTTATTTCAAACCTCAAATCAGCAATATCAAGACCTGCAAGCTACCTTAGACCGATCGCGCCAGCAGCTTCAGCGAGTGCGCAAACGGCGTCATAAAGCGCGCCACAATAGAGATATGATCCAAGCTCAGATCAGCGATATTCAACGCACTGTTGATGGGGCGATCGCCAGTCCCTATGGTCAATTGTGGAAACAGTGGAGTCGCCTCAAGTCAACCCTAAAAAAATGAGTCTTTCTAGCGATTCTCTTTCTAGTCATTCAATTAAGCAAAAAGCACTGGAGCTAGGATTTCACCAGGTTGGCATTGTCCGGATTGATGATGCAACGCTTGACGCTATGCAGAAGCCCGTCGCCTACCTGAACCAGTGGCTGCACCAGGGATATCATGCCGATATGGGTTGGATGGAAGCACCCCGTCGTCAAGACATTCGCACTGTCATGCCAGAGGTGCAGTCGGTGATTTGTGTGGCGCTCAACTACTACACGCCCCACGCCCACTCTAGCGACCCCGCCTGCGGCAAGATTTCTCGCTACGGCTGGGGGCGCGATTACCATCGAGTCCTAGAGAAAAAGCTCAAAGCTCTCGCGGCATGGCTTCAGACACAACATGATGCTTGCCGCTCAGAGAATGTAAGTCATGAGAGTGCAAGTCCCGATAACTCAAATCCCGATAACTCAAATCGCGGGGATTCAAATCACAATAATTCAAATCCCTCTCCTTCCAATCCAAGCCATTCCGGCCATCAACTTCACCTGCGTCACTACGTCGATACAGGGCCTGTGCAAGATAAAGCTTGGGCTCAGCAAGCAGGCATTGGCTGGGTTGCGAAGAACAGCAACGTCATCACGCGAGACTATGGCTCTTGGGTGTTTTTGGGCGAACTGTTGACCAGCCTACCGCTCACCCCCGATGCCCCCCATGCAGACCACTGCGGCACCTGTACCCGCTGCATCGACGCCTGCCCTACTGGGGCGATCGCCCAACCCTTTGTCGTTGATGCCAATCGCTGCATCGCCTATCACACCATCGAAAACCGGGCAGAAGAATTGCCTGAGGCGATCGCCCAAAACTTGCAGGGATGGGTAGCGGGCTGCGATATTTGCCAAGATGTTTGTCCTTGGAACCAGCGATTTGCCCAAGAAACAGACGTGCCCGATTTTCAGCCCTACGATTGGAACGTCGCCCCCAAGCTTTCAGAGCTAGCTCAAGCCTCTGATGAAGAGTTGCGCGATCGCTTCCCAGCCTCTGCCCTCCGCCGGATCAAGCCTGTCATGATGCGGCGCAACGCCCGTGCAAATTTACCTTAGTCATAAAGGTGCCGCCGTTGGAGGTGTCGCCATAGCAACCTGCACCATAGACGAATCAAACAGATGCTTGGAGAAGGCACCTATTTTGAGGCCACAGTTTTGAGGCCATAGCCTTTGAGGTCATAGTTTTGAGGTCATACCTGTCAGCATCCTTTTCAACCCTGCTGAAGAATCATTTCGAGACAAATAACTATTCCGCAGGATTGTGTAAAACGTTTGGCGATCGCCAAACCAATCTCAAATAGAGGCACATCACTTTGCGAAATAACTCGGAAATAGCTCGTCAATCATGGAAGAGATGATCTAAGCTATCGAAAGCATTGTTCCTAATTTGCGGGATGCCTGATTACTGTGCGAAAGTGCCATTCTCTTTTATCAATTCTTTTTACTGCTAGCGTATGGGGTTCAGCCCTGCCCGCCTTCGGTCAAGCGCTTATTCCCCACGTTCTTGAACTTGACCCTGTGCGCATGGAGCAGCAAGGTCTGTTTCTCGCTCAAGAAGCCGTCCAGCTCGCTCAATTTCAGCAATTTGATCTGGCCTTAACCCGCGCTCAACTGGCTTCTCAGTTGGCTCCAGAATCTCCTCAAGTCTGGCTACTGGTGGGGCGGCTTTATCTACAGCAAGAAGATTTTGACCAGTCTCTCAGCGCCATTCTCAAGGCTCGTACCCTCGACCCTCAAGATCCTGCGGCTCTTTTTGATCTGGGTTCTCTCTACTTTCGCCAAGGCGAATATGAGCGAGCAGCCCGCGCCCTCGAAGATGGGCTAAAAATTTCGTCTGCAGTGCCTGCTGCATTGTTCGATCTGGGCAACACTTACTTCAAAATGGCCCGCTATGACGAGGCGATCGCCAGTTATAAAGAGGCTGCTGAGCTAGACGAGGCTTTTTGGCCCGCGATCAACAATGTCGGGCTAGTGCTCTATGAGCAAGGCGACATTGCTGGAGCCTTAGACTATTGGCAGGAAGCCGTAGATCTCACCGCATCGGAGGAGGCTGAGCCGCTGTTGGCGATCGCCGTTGCCCTTTATGCCGAGGGCGATCAAGCTGCCGCCATTGACGCTGGAGCCTCAGCGCTTGAACTCGACAGCCGCTATGCTGATCTAGAATTTTTGGCCGAAAACCTGTGGGGCGATCGCCTGTTAGAAGACACCCAGTCCTTTTTAGATTTGCCCCCTATCCAAGAGACTTTGGCACGGGTAGGCTCCCCGGCAGGGATGTAACCGTCAAAATCATGTGCTTCGTGTCAACGTGTCAGTTCTGAAAAAAACCTTCGGAAGAAACAATAGAGAGCATACATGATTAGCATTAACAGTTAGCATCAACTGATATAGTCTTGAGGGTGAGATGAATGCAGAGTTGCCCTAATTGAGTTGCCCTCATTAAGGTTGCTGCGAGTTTGTTTGCCTCACTCTACAATCATGTCCTTCCTCGCTAACGAGAGATCTCTTGGGTATCGAACTGCGCAGTTACGTTTATATCGATAGTTTGCAGCCTCAGCACGCTGCATATCTGGGTACAGAGGCGCAGGGCTTCTTGCCATTGCCGGGAGATTCTTCTCTCTGGGTTGAGGTGATTCCAGGGATTGAAGTCAATCGGTTGATGGACGTGGCGTTGAAGTCAGCAGAAGTGCGCCCCGGCGTGCTGATGATCGAGCGCTTATATGGGCTGCTAGAGGTTCATTCTAAAAAGCAGAGCGACACCAAAGCTGCGGGCAGTGCCATTCTCGATGCGATCGGTGCAACAGCAAGAGATTGCTTAAAACCCCGCATTATATCTAGCCAAATTATTCGCAATATCGATGCCCATCATACTCAGCTGATTAATCGAGCTAGACGGGGCAATATGATTCTCGCGGGTCAAACCCTCTATGTATTTGAGGTAGAACCCGCTGCCTATGCGGCTCTTGCTGCCAATGAAGCTGAAAAAGCGGCGTTGATTAATATTTTACGAATTTCTGCTGTGGGTAGTTTTGGCCGCCTCTATCTCGGTGGGCAAGAACAAGACATTATCGCGGCCTCTCATGCTGTTCTCTCGTCGATTGAAAATGTTCCAGGACGTAGCGACCTATTTTCTTCCCGCGTTGAATAGAAAAACACATCTGTTGCAAGAGCATCTTGTTTCAAGAGCGTCTTAGGATGAAGAGAGAGCTAGCGCGGAAGGTAGGGAATTGAGATTATGGCCAATGCAGAACATCTTGCCCTACTGCAATGGGGAACAGCGAAATGGAACGCTTGGCGATCGCGCGAGCCTCATATCACGCCCGACCTGAGCCGAGCTGACCTGAGTCACCGCAATTTGCAGGGGGCACATCTCCAAGGGGTAAATCTAGAAGGCACAGACTTGTCTAACGCCATGTTAGATGAAGCCTGTCTAGACAGAGCCAATCTGAGCAATGTGATTCTTAACGGAGCCTCTCTCATTGCCGCAAGCGCTATGCAGGCAAAATGTACTGTTGCGAGTGCAACTCAGGTCAACTTGAGTTATGCCAACTTGCAGCAGAGCAACTGGATTGGAGCTGATCTGCGGGGTGCTCAGCTCGTCGAAACCGATCTGAGTCAGGCTAATCTCGTTGGCATCAACCTGTTTCGAGCAGTCCTCAGAGGCTGCGATCTAAGCCGAGCCAACCTCGAACGCGCAAATCTCATTCAGGCGATCGCCTTTGATCTCACCTTAGTCGAAACGCAGTTTAGCCGTGCCACGCTACATGAAGCCAATTTCAGCGGCAACCACCTGTTTCGGACTGACTTCAGCGGTGCTAGCCTCCGTAGCGCCTGCTTCACGGGAGCTTATTTCTGTGAAGTTGATTTCACGGGTTCAGACCTATATCGCGCCGACATGCGGTGGTCTCGTTTGGTTAAAGTCAACTTTTTAGAAGCTCGATTGCTAGAGGCCGATCTGCGAGGAGCGAGCCTGCTGCGATCTAACTTAAGCTATGCCGATCTTCAAGATGCTGACTTACGAGAAACCTGTACCACCCGCATTCAGCTTGACCACGTTATTCTTTCCCAGGCTCCGGGGCAATTTCAGCGCACGTCTGACGATCGTTGTCCTATGTCAAGGCCGGAAACGCCTAACTCTGCCAGCCGCAAAGTGTCGCTGCCCTGACTACAATAAAAATGCAGGCACGTATTGCATGAAGCTCAGGACTCAACCCTATGGTTCTATTTGGATTTGGCAAGAAGGCAGCAATGCCAAAAGCAGATGAAACTCTGCCCGGACGATCGGAAGAAATGCCCATCGCGAATAAGCACTTTGTCAATGGAAACCCACTCAAGCCACCCTTCCCAGAAGGAATGGAAATGGCATTGTTTGGGCTGGGATGTTTTTGGGGAGCTGAACGGTGCTTCTGGAAACAGGATGGAGTGTTTTCCACCTCTGTTGGCTATGCCGCAGGCTACACGCCTAATCCCACCTATCACGAAGTGTGTTCTGGCATGACCGGACATAACGAGGTCGTGCGCGTGGTCTTCGATCCGAAGGTCATCAGCTACGAACAATTGCTGAAAGTCTTTTGGGAAAGTCATAATCCCACCCAAGGGATGCGCCAAGGCAATGACACAGGCACTCAATATCGTTCTGGGGTTTATGTTTACTCCGAGGATCAGAAAAAAGCAGCCCAGGCTTTTTGTGATGCCTACCAGCAGCAGCTCAAGCAGGCTAGCTACGGAGAGATCACAACTGAGATCATTGATGCGCCTGAGTTTTACTACGCAGAAGATTATCACCAACAGTATTTAGCCAAAAATCCTGGAGGCTACTGCGGGCTCGGCGGTACGGGTGTGAGCTGCTCTGTTGGCCTCAGCACAAGCGCATAGGAGACTGGCGGCACCCGCGCGCGAAAATTTCTGTTGAGTTTTAGCGCTCGCCAGCACTGACAGCAAAATAACCCGAAAACCCCGAACTCCACTGAGGAGTTCGGGGTTTCTGACGATGGCCATTTAGTTGTGACATCACACACATTTAGGGAACACACTAGACTCAACTAAAAGCCAAAGGCGATGTCATCGACGGTGAACTGTCCGCCAATGCTACAGACACATATACGATAAATATTCGACGCTTGAAGACTAAGCTGCATATTGGGCTTATAAGCTGAACGACCATCGGCCAAATTAGCGCCAGGGATTTCGGTTTCCCCTAAAGGTTCGTTGTTCTTATCAAACGCAATCATCACAGCACGACGAGAACTGGTCAGACAGGCACTTACAAACTGAACTGGGCGGCTGAATGATGCCTCTAGCATACCTGCGCGAGGTGCACCCATTAAAACCGTTTCTCCTGATTTTGGCGGAAAGGCCGGATTTGAGGGTTTTAGGGCGATCGCATTTTCAAACACAATGCCACAGGCTTCAAACTGATGGTCAACGGTTTCAAAGCAGCTTAACCCTTCTAAGTCTAGATAAACTAGGCGAGCGGCTTCTGAAACCAGCTCAGCTCTGGCGGCATCGACGGGTTGATAGCGAAAGGGTTGGGTAGAGGCAGCAAGACCTGAATCGGGCTCTACAAATGCCATATGAGATTGCTGTTGAATCATGGAACGGCTCCGTGAGACTTTCAGAGAGGCTTGGCTTGAAGGGACACCCTAAATCATTGGCGAAGACTGATCATTGGCGAAGACTGCGACACTTGACTGCCAGAAGAACGAGCGGAGAGCGATCGCACTTGCGACAACTTGAGACCAGAAGATGCACATTTCATCTCTATCCGTATTATCCCCAATCTACGGGAGAGATAAAGTAACACAGAACCCCATAAGTAACCCTTAACATCGGCAAAAAGTCTTGATTGACAAGAAATTAAGCCTATCGCGAGGTTTATCGCCTACCAACAATTCATAAACTCTTCATGCCCTGACGCAGCTAGCTTCATGAAAGTTTCATGTTATTTGTACGAACACAGTAACATAATGCAAGACTGCTTAATGATTTGATTTATTCTGTACCCTATTGCTTGCCAGAATATTCTTCTGTTTTGATTCTGTCTTGACGCGATCGCCCGCGCTCAGGTATCCGAGTCTCGCACGATAGCAAGACCTCCGGGTATGCCAAGATGAGCTGGCGATCGCCCTTTGATACTTGTCGATGCTTGTCGATGCGCAATTTTAGTCAGCCCGCTGCCACAGTCGGATGATTTCTGAAAGCGTCTGTTGGTCAGGTGTCGTGGCGGCAGTGATGGGTGGGTCTACACTCGCACCTGGAATATTTTGAGCCCAAGGGCTGTCAGGCACAGCATCTAAGCTAATGATTGAATCGATTGGTCGAAACCCAAACTGCACAAAGGTTTCTTGCTGCTCAGGTTGAGCTAAAAAGTCGAGAAACGTCTGAGCCGCTTCAATGGTTTGGCGGTCAACATCGCGGCTGGCGATCGCCGCTGTTGAAATTGTCTCAATCGTAGGGTCAAGGTAATAGACCTGATAAGGATTGGTGTGGCTAGCTGATGACTGCTCCCAGCGGTGCAGGGCAATGCTTTCGTAGACCAATGCAATATCGGCATCGTTGGGGCCACGGGCAATAAACTCTTGCAGCAAAATATCGGTAGAGCGCGGCGGCTGGTAAACCGACCGCTTGACCAAATCTACGAGGTCTTGAATGTTGCTTTGATTCAATTGCGCAGGAGTGAGAGCGTTGCTGCCCAGCTTCGACTGGCTCCAGAGACTTAGGGCTAACTGGCCGCTATTAGAGCGCGTTGGGTCAGTTATGACTAGGTCAAAGCTGCCCCAAGATGCATTGCCGAAGCTGTCCCAACTGCCGCTATCTAAAGCCGTTTCCAGCCGCTCCCACTGAAACTTGCCATTGGGAAATAGCGTATTGCCCCGCTCTGGCCAGGTAACGGCGACCAGCATGGTTTTGGCGATCGCCTGCGGTTCGCCATCAAACGCGGCTGAGCCGTCTTGACTCGTCCAGCGATCGCGCAGTTCACCCAGCAGTTCGCCATTAGCAGGAATCAGCACCGTGGGGACGAAGGCGTTGTTGTCGTCGAGGTAGTTGTTGATAATATCGCGAGAGCCCTGAAACTTGAGATCCACATCAATGTTTGGATACTCTTGCTCGAACCTGAGTTCTAGCTGATCGAGCGGTTCTTGAAGCTCCGAGCCACTGACAACGATTATCGTCTGCTGGCCGCCAGGAATAGGGATGTAGGCGAGAGCCAGTCCGGCTCCGATAAACCCTAGCGACAAAAGGAGTGAGCGAGTGTCATGTGCCATGACGAATGTTTCCTAACCGTGAATGAGGATAACAGTGACGAATTGAAGGCGCATCCATGAATCAACGTGAGGACTCAGAATAATCGCTTGGGGCGCAAGCCAATATCAGGGCGATGACTCAAACTTGGACTCATGGGTCACGAGCAGAGTCAGGTTATCTTGAACGCTGGTAAACTCGTCGCTGAGCGATCGCACTTCGCCCAGCTGAGCCGCATCTGAAAAGTCTGCCGATCGCAGCTTGTTTTGGAGCTGTTGCAGCACTCCAGTAGCCTCCAGCGTCAGCGTCGATAGGCTGACGACTTGGGCTTGGCGAGTGTCGCGCCCTTCTTGAGCCAGTTCGATATTGTGTTCCAGCGTGGCGGTAAGTTTATCCCACTGCTGTCGGGCGATACCGCTGCTGGCCTCACGCTTTGCCGTGGCATCTCGCAACTGACTTTGCAAATCGCTCAGCGCCAGCAGAGAATCAGCACCTTTCATGTGGCGAGCCATCTGGTCAATTTTGGCAGGCAGTTCACGGGCGCGATCGCAGGCATATTGCACCACGCCCAGCAGCTCTAGCTCATCAATGTCGGTGAGCCGTTGGATGGCTTCGGCTTGCACCCCCTCGGCTTGGATGGCGACCTGCTCGGCACGCGCCTTGACGGCCAACAATTCTTGCTCTAAGGCAGGATTGTCCAACCCTAAAGTTTCCGGTTCGCGTCCTTTTTGAACGGCTGCCCCGACCGTGGCGATCGCCACCGATCCGGGTACAGCAATCAAACTTGGCAACTGAACCAGACGCACCCCAACGACGAGGGCGATCGCGCCGATGAGCACCGAGACGGGATAGTAAAGGGGATTTGCCAGTTTCATACCTTAGCCGCTCATAAAGTCATTGCTCATCGATTCATCGAATATAGCTAGAGATTCATCGAAGACTATCAAACCTTAAAACTCAAGCTGAAGGTCAGCCATCAAACTCGAAATCGTTTCAGGCGTCCCTTCTGAGTAATAACCGCCATTTAGGTCGGAAATGGTTTTCAACGCTTCTGGATCAAACTCATTGCCCTGGCCGTAACCAACGGTGAAAAAGGCAATTCGCTGATCAGATTGAAAGCCGCTGGTCTCAAGTTCAGCACTCAGCTCTTCTAGCGAAATACCTTCTCCAGAATCGATGCCATCGGTCAAAATCAGCACGGCATTGATCGCATTTTCTTTGAGATTGTCCTGAAGCCAATTTTGGGCAAACAGGCCAGCGTCATACAGACGCGTACCCCCATCGGCCCTAAGACTATTGATAAACTGAATGCCCTGCTCACGACCTTCAGGTGTACCCTGCACGATGACGGGTTCTCGGATTTGGTCGTCAAAATCAATCAGGGCAATGGTGTCTCTGTTACCCAAGTTGTTGATGTAGGTTTGCAGAGTATTTTGCACGGCGGGCAGCTTATTCCCTTCCATGGAGCCAGAAGAGTCCACCACCACCGCAACCAAAGAAGGCTTTTTCGCTGCCATTTCCCAAGCAGAGATCATCGCCTCAACGACTTCCGGCTCAGGGGGACGATAGGAATCATAGCTGGCGTTGGCATCTACGCCTAACTCCGCCGTGAACGCTGCACCGAGGGCAACCCCCGGAACTCCAGGACGCAGCCCCAATTGGGTGGCGATCGCCTGGGCATCGGGCGATCGCAGATACTCAATCACCAACTCAGCGGCTTCTCGCTCCTGAGCGTCAACCCAGGGCGCAGTCGGCAAAATCGCTCGCATGTTTGAGGTAAATGTCGCAGCGGGATAGACGGCCTCATAACGAGTCTGATTTGTCGTATTGCCCTGGTTGGCTGCAATCACCGACGACTCATAGACCGACCCCACCGACGCCCAGAAAGAACCATTCTGCACCATTGTTCTCGCTAAGGAGCTGGTGGATGTGCCGTATCGCGTAATCTTTTGCTGAATCTGCTGCACTTGCGGGGTGTAGGTTGCAACATCTTCAATGGTCAGCTCTTCCGGTCGCTTGCCCGACACGGCAGCAAACTGAGTCACTAGGGTTTGCAGCCCTGAGTTAGAGCGAGTCGGAGCGGTATGAACGTAATGAATTTCAATCGGAGGGCTGGCTGGATCAATATCTTGATGGGTTTGGGCATCGGTCAGGGCACTCAGCACGTTGTCTGACCCTCGCAGTCCTGCTGCCAGTTCTTCACTGGTCATAAACACCATAGGGCTACTGGCCAGCAGTGGTGCATCGGTAATGTCTGGAATGTAATTTTGACCAGGAAACATCTGGTCGATGCGATATTTCATCTGGCTCTGATAGATTTCGCCATCCACCGACAGCAGCGTCGGAAAATCGGGTGAGTCTTCGGCGATCGCCCCACTCTGAAGCTGTTGAGCCAGAGATTCTACCGTGCTGACGACATCGCCACTGCCCACGGCCTCACAGGTGACATAAAAGCGATCGCCATTTTCTAACGCCGGAGCCTGCTGATTAAATGGGGCGATCGCCTCTTCGCAAAAGTGCCCTAAGGCACTACCCAAGAGCAGCTTCACTTCAAATCCCTGGTTGCCGCCACTCGACCCATCGTTCGATGATGAACTAGAAGATGAGTTGGAGGCAGGGTCATTGCCGCAGCTACCGAGCAGCCATGTTCCCGCTAGCAGCAGTCCAGCCATCCACCGCAACTGGCTTCTCCTTTGACCTTGACGACGACTCATAAAACTTTTCCTTCAATGCAACTAGGTTATGCCGTAGATTTCAGAGCATCAGAGCAGCGCCAAAGGCTACTGGATGACTCGCTAATTTCAAGCAGTTTTGTCTGAATCTCATCCTGCATCCGACGCATTTCAGCCGTTTTTCTAGAGCCTCTTAACCCAGGCTGCTCTAGGTTTTTTGATCGGGCTGCCGAAACGCCGTGATCAGAATACAAACAATCCCTATATTGATAAACACATCGGCGAGATTAAAAATCGGAAAATTGATTAGGCGAAAGTCGAGAAAATCGACCACTTCGCTACTGATAAATCGATCGAGCCCGTTGCCCAGCGCGCCGCCCAAAATAAACCCGAAGCCAGCCTGCTCCCAACGATTCATCCCAGGGCCAACCACAGCCAGGAGAATCAAGCCCAAACTGACAATCAGCGACAGCCATTTGAGCCAGCCGCCATTTTCACTAAATAGGCTGAACGCTGCTCCTTTATTGGTGACATAGGTAAAGTGAAACACTCCTTCCATCAATGGCAGGCTGTCTGCGTAGTTAAAACTCTGTACGACCCAATATTTAGTCAACTGGTCAAGCATCAGTGCGACAAAGGCCGCAATCCAAAATAGGCGATTTTTAATAGCCATACTGAAAGGTCATCATCCCAACTACCGAAACATATAAACACGTCATCAAGAAAAAAGTCATCAAGACTAGTAGAGCATCAGATATCTCAAGAAGAAAGCAATCACGGCGACAGCACAGACTAAAGCCATCTGCCCCGGAATTGGAACCAGAGAGTATTGATGCAGTTGATTAAACAGAGTCACCAATCGCCGCGTGGAGTCATCGCTCAACAGATAGCCCAATATGAGATAGCCAATTCCCATTAGATGAATGGTGAGCAGCCCGCACAGACAGCTAAACGACAGCGACTCCAGCCGTCGAGGTAAGCGAAATGCCAGTGCTCCACAGACCCAGGCCCCAGGAATAAACCCCAGCAGATAGCCAAAGGTCGGCTCAAAAATATAGTTTGCGCCGCCGCCATAGGTAAAAATTTGAAACCAGGTTAGCCCCAAAAGCAGGTAAGCAATCTGAGCGATAGAGGCAGCATTTTGCCCGCCGAGGCAACCCACGAGTAAGACGGCTCCAATCTGCCAGTTTACGCCTAGCGAAACCGGGGTCGCCCAACTGAAAGGAACACCTGCCACGAAGGCTTCAATGAAGGTGCCGCCAATGGTCAAAATGAGGCCGATAAAGGCCCATAGCAGTTCGAGGGGTGAAAACACAGGAAATGGGGCTAGATGTCTCAAGTGCGATCGCCAATTATTTCAGAGAAACAGCTCAGAGGAACAGCCGAATACAGGAG
This sequence comes from Elainellaceae cyanobacterium, assembly GCA_049647405.1. Classification (GTDB taxonomy): domain Bacteria; phylum Cyanobacteriota; class Cyanobacteriia; order CAKZMO01; family CAKZMO01; genus CAKZMO01. The sequence continues at coordinate 26,909 of JBARXP010000087.1, forward strand.
GGTCAAAACCCGGTTGAATGTCACCGTTCATTATCCATCGCTTTCTTGTCAATCCCCAACTTAATGTTGAGATGATGTAGGCATTAGGCGATCCAATGCCTACATCATCCATGACGATGGAAGCCCACCGCAACTCCAGACTCAACTACAGGGGCTCCTGATCGAGAAATCCAGATTGCGTCAAGGCATTGGGAACTGAGGCTTGATCTGACATTTGGTAAATGTCTCGAATGTCGTCTGGAAGAGCCGATTGAAGAGCCTGATATCCTTCATTGAGTAGCTGGCTTACCTCTCCTGAAGAAATCGCTTCTCCCTCAGCCTGAAAGTAGGCCGCAATGCGGGGTTCGCTCCAGTGAAAGGTCTGCGCCATGACGATGGCAAGGCGATGAGTCGGCGAAACTTGGTTCAGCGCTTGCTCCAGATAACACCAGAGAGGCGGCGGTGCATCTGCCAAGGAGTAGTGAATCGACTCAACCGGAGGCAGCTTGGCATGGTTGATGCAAATAGCTGTAATGCTGATCAGCCAGTTTTGCAGATTAAACGGGGCGGGCTGAGATGGAGATTGCCCCAGGGATGCTGAACTGGGGCTAGCAGCTTCAGACTCGGCGATCACAAATTCTCGCAGGTCTAAGCCTCGCAGTTCGTAATAGATATGCCGCCAGGTCGTGGCAAAGAGATAGTCTGCCTGAACGGGCGATCGCGCAGAATGACGAATCAGGGTGTACACAATAGGGCTGTACCGACAAAAAATAGCCGTAAAATACTTGCCTCGCTCAGGGTATCGTTGAAACAACAACAACAGCTCCTGATCAGGATGCCGAAACAGCTCTTTTACAATAGGGTGGCGACACTCAGGAAACGTCGGAATTTGCACGGCAGTCAATGCATCAAATTAGTGAATTTCAATATCAGCAAAACTCTAGGGCTAGCAGCAGCCTCAAATAATTGTTTGGCCAGCCCATGTTGAACTGTCCGCAAGTCTGCCCCACACTATAGCTGTTTGACTCTAGTCTCGACTATCTGTATGGACAGTCTTAATGAATCTCCTCATGCATAATGGGTTCTCAAGATATAGAAACGATAGAACTTCTTGATGAATACCGCCGAGACGAAGAGGGCATGCAAAGATATACTAAGCGTAGATTGACGCAGAGATTTGCAAGGATAAGTTTTTTGCAATATCGATATCAGATATCGGTCAGAAATAATTACAAATCTAGGCGCGATTGGGCGATAAAGCCGTTAAACTACGAACTGTTGGTATTTTGTCTAGCATTAATGTTTCGCATTAGAGGGGTTCCGCTCCCCTAGATAGGCCAGCACTGAATTTGAGTCAGGTTCAACCCTTGAGTCTGACATTGCTGAATAAAACGGTGAGGAATTGACAGAGAGCATGAATTCAGGAATCGACCTCCAAGCCAGCTTCGTCGATATTACGACCCAACTTGGTGTGCCATCGGGGGCTTCCACCGCATTGTGGATGCCTTTCCCACTGCTGTTGATGCTGGTAGCTGCAACGGTAGGTGTACTCGTCACAACATGGTTAGAGCGAAAGATTTCAGCCGCTGTGCAGCAGCGCATCGGGCCAAATCTTGCAGGGCCTCTAGGAATTTTTATTCCCGTCGCAGATGGGCTGAAACTCCTCGTCAAGGAAGACATTTTACCCGCTAAGGTTGACCCAATTCTTTATACGATGGGGCCTGTCTTGGTGGTGGTGCCTGTTTTTCTGTCTTACCTAGTTGTTCCGTTTGGTCAAAATATCCGCATCACGGACTTAGGTATTGGTATTTTTCTCTGGATAGCCCTCTCTAGCGTTGCTCCCATCGGCTTGCTGATGTCGGGCTATGCCTCCAACAATAAATATGCTTTGTTAGGAGGACTACGGGCAGCGGCTCAGTCGATTAGTTATGAACTGCCGCTAGCGCTAGCCGTATTGGCGGTCGTGCTGATGTCTAATTCTCTGAGCACCATTGATATCGTGCAGCAACAGTCAGAATACGGCATCCTGAGTTGGAATGTCTGGCGACAGCCTGTCGGGTTTATTATTTTCTGGATTGCGGCATTGGCTGAATGTGAGCGACTGCCCTTTGACTTACCAGAAGCTGAAGAAGAACTCGTGGCAGGGTACCAAACTGAATATGCTGGCATGAGATTTGCCCTGTTCTACCTCGGCTCCTACGTCAACCTGGTGCTGTCTGCGTTATTTGTTTCGGTGCTTTACCTGGGCGGCTGGAGCTTTCCCATTCCGGTCGAAATGATTGCTTCATGGGTCGGCATCAGTGAAACAACCTCTTGGCTACAGGTTCTCACTGGAGGGCTGGGCATCATGATGACCGTGTTTAAGGCGTATTTGCTCGTCTTCTTGGCAATCTTGCTACGCTGGACAGTGCCTCGCGTACGCATTGACCAACTACTTGATTTAGGCTGGAAATTTTTGTTGCCCGTTTCCTTGGCAAACTTGCTGATTACAGCGGCACTGAAGCTGACCTTTCCGGTCGCCTTTGGGGGGTAACTGATAGCTTGAAAAATCGCCTAACCCAGATTTCACATCAGACTCTTTTTCTAGAATTCAAACCATTTTCGAGTCAAATTGATTTTCTAGATGAGTTGAAGATAAGGACTAAAACTCATGCTTAAATTTCTCAAGCAAGTTACGGATTACACGAAGGGTGCCGTAGATGCGGCTCGGTTTATTGGTCAAGGTCTCTCTGTGACCTTCGACCATATGCAGCGTCGTCCAATTACGGTTCAATACCCTTACGAAAAGCTGATTCCTTCTGAACGCTACCGGGGGCGCATTCACTTTGAGTTTGATAAGTGTATTTCCTGCGAAGTTTGCGTTCGGGTTTGCCCGATCAACCTGCCCGTAGTGGATTGGGAGTTTAACAAAGAAACCAAGAAGAAGAAGCTGAAGCACTATAGTATTGACTTCGGAGTTTGCATCTTCTGTGGCAATTGTGTCGAGTATTGCCCGACCAACTGCCTATCAATGACGGAAGAGTATGAGCTAGCGGCATACGATCGCCACGAACTCAACTTTGACAACGTGGCGTTGGGTCGCCTGCCCTATAAGGTCACACAAGACCCGATGGTGACTCCCCTGCGCGAACTGGCCTATCTGCCTAAAGGTGTGATGGACCCCCATGATTTGCCGAAGGGATCTCGCCGAGCAGGCAAATTGCCAGAAGAGATTTTAGACGAAATGAAAAAGACTCAAGAATCTGAGTCTGAAGCAGCAAGCGCAAATGCAAAGTGAGGGATGAGCGTGAATCTAGCTGAAGGAGTTCAAATTGTATCGCTAGTCATTTTGGCCATCATGATGATTGGCTCGGCTTTGGGGGTGGTACTTCTCTCCAATATCGTTTACTCGGCTTTTTTGCTAGGAGCGGTATTTATTAGTATGTCGGGCTTGTTTATTCTATTGAATGCAGGTTTTGTTGCAGCTGCTCAGATTTTGGTCTACGTCGGAGCAGTTAATGTCTTGATTCTGTTTGGAATCATGTTGGTCAACAAGCGCGAAGACTTCGCTCAAGTTAAGAATGCGTGGCTGGGTCGCTTGGTGACTGCTGCCGTCTGTGGCGGTCTCTTTGCCTTGCTTGGAGCCATGATTTTAGCGACTCCATGGTCTGTATCGACCGCTGCTCCGGCTGGCGATGCGGCAACCGTACTCATTGGTATGCATTTGTTTAGCGACTATTTGCTTCCCTTTGAGCTGGCTTCTGTGCTGCTGCTCATGGCTCTGATTGGGGCCATTGTGCTGGCTCGTCGAGAGTTCTTTGATGATGATGAGCCGACAACGGGTGAATCTAAGTCTCCGGTGTTTACATTGCCTGAGCGTTCCCGTGAGTTGGCATCGGCGGCGAGTCGAGACGAAGCTAATTAATCAGCGAGTTGTCTCTCTCTATGCCTTTCAACGTCTTAATGGTTTGGTGATTACGTTCGGTGTGAAGTCAATCTATGCAACTTGAGTATTTTCTTCTTCTCGCAGCCGCTTTGTTTTGCATTGGCATTTATGGTCTAGTGACCAGTCGTAACGCCATTCGGGTGTTGATGTCAATCGAGCTACTGCTCAATGCGGTCAATCTAAATCTGATCGCCTTTTCTAATTACCTTGATCCAGCAGAAATTCAGGGTCAGGTGTTTACAGTCTTTGTGATTACCATTGCCGCAGCAGAATCAGCAGTCGGACTGGCGATCGTTCTTGCTATCTACCGCAATCGCGATACGGTCGATATGGAGCAGTTTAATTTGCTCAAGTGGTAGTAGATAGATTCGAGAGTAAATAGGATGGTTTGAAATCTATCCTGAGATGTGTGTCTTTGCAGAGATGGAGCATGTGTGCGGCTCAATCAGGTCATTATTGCTCACAAAGCTGGAGATGCGCTGAGTAAGCGCTCTGCCGAGAAGTGCGTAAAGCAGCTTGAAGCGCGAGGC
>JBARXP010000088.1:0-2970 GCA_049647405.1 Elainellaceae cyanobacterium
TGAGAGAGATGCCCCTCAACGTGAAAATGTTTTTCACTCACTCTCACTGGGATCACATCCAAGGCTTTCCCTTCTTTGTTCCAGCCTTTGTTCCAGGCAATCGGTTTGAAATATACGGAGCGGTCGCACCCAATGGCTCCACCATTGAGCAGCGTCTCAATGACCAGATGCTGCACCCTAATTTTCCAGTGCCGCTGCAGGTGATGGGGGCAGAGCTCCATTTCAACGATATTGAGGTCGGAGACACGATTCATTTGGATCATGGTGTCTATGTCGAAACTGCGCTGCTCAATCACCCCGGTGAGGCTGTCGGATACCGAGTCAATTGGAACGGCTGTGCTGCTGCATACATCACAGATACCGAACACTTCCGAGATCGGCTTGATGATAATGTTCTGCGTCTTGCCCAAGACGCAGATGTGATGATTTATGACTCCACCTACACAGATGACGAGTACTACAACGAAAAGTCAAGCAAAGTTGGCTGGGGACACTCAACTTGGCAAGAAGCTGTGAAGGTTGCCAAAGCCGCAAATGTCAAGACGCTGGTCATTTTTCACCATGATCCGCTGCACTCAGATGATTTCATGGATGACATCAAAGACAAGACGAGCAAGGCGTTTCCTAATAGTGTCGTCGCATGGGAAGGGCTAGAGTTGGACTTGTTGAGCAAACCGTCGATGTCATCGGTTCAAGTTTAGAGGATGTTTGAAAAGTATTAGACAACACGCTGGAACAATACTGATCCCCCTAAATCCCCCTTAAAAAGGGGGACTTTGAACTTGGTTCCCCCCTTTTTAAGGGGGGTAAGGGGGGATCTGAAGTAGCATTGACGACTTCTCAAACATCCTCTTAGGGTCTCAATCTTGAGTAAAACTCTTGACGTGAGGCTCTTAAGCCGAACAACCGTCGATTCAAAAAACAGCAGATCTGCCTGAGCATTGGGTCGAATTGTGTCAGAATGTAAAGCGTGAGAATTTTGACTCCTGCTGATACAATCTTCGCACCTGCTGCGATCGCCCTGGGTAACTTTGATGGCATCCACCGAGGGCACCGGCGGGTTATTGACCCTATGCTAGCCGCGACCGTGGGAAAGTCTACTGTCGTCTCGTTTGACCCTCACCCAAAAGAGTTTTTTACCGGGCAGCAACAGCCGCTGCTTACCCCCACCGACGAAAAGGCCAGCTACCTTGAGTCTATTGGAGTTGAGCAGCTAATTTTGGTTCCTTTTAATCACGCTCTGGCCCAGCTTTCACCCCGTGCTTTTGTAGAAGATATCCTCATCCGGCAGATTAAGACCTGCTGGATTAGTGTCGGCCAAAATTTTCGGTTTGGGTATAAACGAGCAGGCACCACGGGCGATCTCACGGCGATCGCCACAGAGAGTGGCATTCCTGTACACTTGGCAGACCTAGAAATTTGTGACACCGAGCGGATCAGCAGCTCAGCCATTCGAGCCGCATTAAATGCAGGGGACTTACCTAAAGCCAATCGCTTGTTAGGAAGACCCTATTCGATTCAAGGAACCGTTGTGAGAGGACAGCAGCTCGGGCGCACCATCGGTTTTCCTACAGCCAATCTTGATGTTTCGAGCCGCAAGTGTCTGCCCCAGCAGGGCGTCTATTATGTTGAGGTGTCTCACCCCCACTATCCTAGAGAGTTATTTCCAGGGGTGATGAACCTGGGTCGCCGCCCCACGGTCGCTGGCAGCCAGCAGACCATAGAAGTGCATCTGCTCGACTGGAACGCCGATCTATACGGTCAGACCTTGACCCTTTATCTCAATCGATTTCTGCGCCCAGAGCAAAAATTTGAGTCTTTAGATGCCCTCAAGTCCCAAATTCAGGCCGACTGCTACCGCGCGCGATCGCTCATTGCCGCGTCTTGACGACTTCTCTGCCCAAGAACTCTAGCCCGCCTCTGATTTCAAGAACAATCCATTGTTTGTGCTATGTTGCCCGAGCCTCTACATCAGTCTTACTCAGCCTTGTTTGCAACCTTAGATCAGCTTGAATCTCTTCTAAAATCAGAAGATTCTAAGTTGCTACAGCAAACCTGGCCTAATCTGCAAAACGTATTTCGTAGTCTGGTCACAGGGGTTAATGAGGCCATTGCTGAAAACATGCTAGAGCCCGAGCAAGCCTCTCGCATCCAGTCCATTCATACTGAGATGAACAAGGGGTTGCGGCTTCTCAATACCGATATTGTGTTTCTCAATACGGCAAAGCAGCCGACGACGATTCAGCAGCGGCAGAAGCAGATTGGCGATCGCCTCCAGTCTATGCGGCAGTATGGAGAAGCCGCGCTATCTCTCTGGACGACCTCCACATCTGATGCTGATGGATAGAGGCAGAGGCAAAACTCGTCAATCGCCATTGTCGATAAATCGGTCGATTCATTGCCCCATTCATCGATATTTCCTATTTCAGCTTAAGCACTCCATAGCGCTACGCGCTTATGTAATCTCACCCCGAGGCAATGCCGCATCAGCGGGTGAATCAAGAGCGATCGCCAAACTCAGCTTCTTTGCTGTGATATTGCTAATCTTCCGGGATACTAATCTCCACTCTTAACCTAGGCTGGGTGAGGTTTCCAGCCCCTAAGATTAAGATTCTAGAGTGAATGACTTAGTCGATAGCAGTCTCGATCAGCAAAGTTGTCGAATTTAATCGTCCGACCACCTTGACCAAATCGCCGGGTTTAAAAGTCAGCCCTTGAACGGATTGGGCAAACCATTCTGTCGATTGATATTTAACGCGTAGTCGCTGCTCCGGCATCAAAATCATAGTGACGATGCCTTTTGTAGACGTTTTGAGCAAGCTACCTGCGGAAGATTTTCTAAAAAACGATGCAAGCATGAGATGCGTCCTCTCTGATCCAGGATTCATACATATGGGGGATGACAGTATTCCACCAGATTCCAATCGAGAGCACCCTGTCTGAATAGACACATTCTAGGCTGGTTTAAGT
>JBARXP010000089.1:0-7801 GCA_049647405.1 Elainellaceae cyanobacterium
ACTGTAGAGCCATATGCCCCAAGCCACCGATGCCAATGACTCCCACTCGGTCAGTAGGTTTCAGATTGAGCTGAAGGAGTGGATTGAAGACGGTGATCCCTCCACAAAATAACGGGCCAACCTTAGATGAATCAAGCCCCTTAGGAATCGGCACTGTCCATACTGCTTTAGCCCTTACTTTGTCGGCAAAGCCTCCAAAGCGTCCTACAATCGTCCCTTCAGCGGTCTGACACAGGTTTTGGTCACCAGAGAGACACCATTCGCAGTACATACATGACCCAGAAAACCATCCCAGACCGACGGTTTGTCCCAGACTGAGGTTTTTCACCTGACTGCCAACAGCCGCAACCTTACCCACAACTTCATGACCCGGAACAATCGGATATTGAGACATGCCCCAGTCGTTGTCGAGCATACTAATATCGCTGTGGCAGATGCCGCAGTATTCGACATCGATTTCTACTTCATCTGCACCAAGCTCTCCGGGATCGTATTCAAAAGGCTGAAGCTTATCTCCTTTGTTTTGGGCTGCATATGCATGAATCATGAAGTTTCGCTTCCTATCGGATGTTCTGTACTGGACTTGAGAATATTACTGTGTGGATCGTGGCGATCGCCCATGCCTCTAGAAAGATTTTTCAAGTTATAGCTGTAGTCAAGTCAGCTTATTTAGGACATAGACCAGAGAATAGTCATTGGCATTCACGGTTCAGTCGCAAAAGATTGACCCGATTTTTCTGTCAGGACTTAGGCACAACTCACCTAAGCCTGAATAACCTCGTTGCAATGGTGAGCGCGACCATCCACCATTGCAACACACTGCGTAAGTCCTGCCTGTGATGTATGAATCGATTCAGGTGACTCGCTTCAATGATGAAGTGAAGCAAAAGAGCGCGGAGACTCATACAAGATATCTTCGGTGGCGATCGCCCCTTGAGCATCAGTCCACACGAGGGCGGCACGGGTAACTCGACCCGACTCTAGGGTGACGAGGGTCATGTTTCTTAACGATTTGCCCGCATCTTCTTTAATGCGCGGAACGCTGGCGGCATTGAGGTAAACCGTAGGGGTGACGGCTTCGGGCGTGCCAACGATGAGGCGATCGCGCACGCGATCTTTGCGGTGCCGCAAGTTGTGATGCATGTGCCCAAAGGTGACCAGCGGAATCTGCTTGCCTGAAGATTGGGCATGGGCGATCGCCTCAGTCAGGTCAGGATCACCGTAGTCTCCACCAGTGGGTCGCCAGTCTCGGCCACAGGTCGATTCTGGGCGATCGCCCAGCCCTGTAGGGCCGCAGTGTCCGACAAAAAGGAGCGTGTCAAACGCAGTCGAATCGACAACCTGGTTCATTTTTTCGACCGACTGATCAAAGCTATGAACGCCGTACCAGGTGCGATAGAAAGTCTTGTTTTTCCAGTCAGGGCCACCCCAGCTAAACGGTCGCCCCCCTACGACGCTCAACCCTAGTTCCGGTAGATCAAGTTTGCCGTAGCCCACATGGACATCGCCCAGCAAGTCGAGCTGCTGCTGCACGCGGTTTTCGGTTTGGGCATCGTAAGGACAGCGGGCTCGCCCCCAGGCCGTCGCGTTATACCAGGCGTCATGGTTGCCGAGAATGACCGCCTTCGGACGCTCAATTTGGGCGATCGCCCTCACAATATCCACGGATTCATTACCAAAATCGCCGACAAAGAGAGTCAGATCGATGTCGAGATGGTGAAGCGCCGCCTCATCGGCTGGCTCCCACTGGTCATGCACATCGCCGATAACCGCAATCGTGAATGAACGGCGTGCTGAGTCGATTGGCTGATCGGTAGACTGCGACGACAGCGTTTTAGAAGACTTCGATTCCCGAACCATGAGGCGTTTCTCTATTTCCTGGGTGTGCGTGTCCGCTGTTCAACGGCTTAAACTGAATCCCGTCAAACAGCAAAACTTCTCATACCAGCATAGGCATTCTCCGGCACTTTGGCATGAGGGAAGATGAGTCAAGCAGCAGCTATATTTCACGATATTGAGAAATGGTAATGGGCGATCGCCCATTACCAAATTGCCTCCCAAATTGCCTCCCAAAAAGCTTGATTGATGAGCTGGTGAAGCGATGGAGTCATAGAAGTTAGCCCTTTTTCGCCGCAGTCGGCTGAAACACGTAGCCCCTGAATTCAGGCATCTTCTATTCACCAAGCGTTCTAAACCTGTCGAGAACAAATTAGATCTATGAAAAACGGCATCAGAAGACAAGCATCTAGCAACAGCAAGCTCGCCGTCTTGATTTAGCCCTCCCTCTATACAAGGCTTAGCTTTTATGTTGAGTCAAGGCTATTTAAGACTGCATGCCCATAAGTCTCAGTACAATTACTTATCAAACCCTGCGTAGATAAGGCTTTCAAAGTCACCGCCTTTAAAAAACGAGAATCATGGCTTGTTCTTTCAGTAGATTGATGAACGAAGCATAAGGATATTTACTTTTCGCAATGACTTATATGAAGCCCAGACAAAGAGAAAAACCTTATATTCGTTAAAACACCATTATTTTTATAAAGATTTTGTGAAGGTGCTCTCAAGTCATTTGCTCATAGCTTCTATTAATCGTATACCTTTATCACTAGCCACATTATTTATAAAGCTATATGGCTAGTGATAATACTCTATGCGGATCATTAGTAAGACGTAGAGCTTCTAGTAATAATTCAAAATCATTGAAACTTTCTTTTTGAAGCGATTATCGCAGTTTCTGGACAGAAGTATTGAAACCTATTCGCCAATGTGAAAACTTGACGAGCTTCTAACGGTTATGATTACTAGCGATCATTTATTTAGTCGAAGACGGTTTCCAGCAGACCCATATTAAATGGACGAGATTATCAACGATCTAGTCCAAGCTTAAAAGACAAATAAGTATCGTCCAATCTGAGTAGGCTTTCATCTTTTTAGAGATGGAAGAGTTTCAAATAACCGTCTTTATTCACTTTACTCTTTGTCTACTTTTTAAATTAATGTGAAATACTTGGGATAAGAATATGGCGAAAAAAGTTGCGTTAGTCCATGACTACTTAACTCAGGCTGGAGGAGCAGAGCGCGTTTTTGAACTATTGTGCAAACGCTTTCCTGATGCAGATATTTTCACCTCTTTATATGACCCGAGTCGCACTATTGATCTGTCAGAACGATCAGTGAAGACAACATTTTTACAATCTATCCCAGGAGCCAATCATTATTTTAGACTGTTAGCTCCCTTCTATTATCCGGCATTTCAAGCCCTAGATTTACAAAGTTATGATCTAATTATTAGCAGCACGTCTAGTTTTGCAAAATCCGTGCGTAAGCGCTCAGATGCCTACCATATTTGCTTTTGCCATAATGTCACCAGATTTTTGTGGGATACAGAAACTTATTTGCGCGAATACAGAGATTTTCAAAAGTTCTACCCCATCCTTGAAAAAATTTTTAGCGTGATGAGAAAAGCAGACTTACATTATGGAAAGTTTCCTGACCTTTACATCGCAAACTCGTCCACTGTTGCCCGACGCATTCGCAATATCTATGATAAAGAAGTTCATGTTGTCAACTATCCAATTAACGTTAGTCAATTTCAATTTTCAGAAGAAAAAGATGATTATTATCTGGTTTCTTCACGTCTTCTAAGCTATAAAAAAGTTGATATTATTGTGGAAACTTTTAACCGTCTAGGTTGGAAACTTATTGTTACGGGGCAGGGACCAGAGATGCAACGCCTAAAGAAAATGGCTAGCAACAACATACAATTTTTGGGCCACGTCAGTGACGAGAAGCGGCGAGAGCTATTTGCTAAAGCTAAAGGTGTCATTGTTGCCGCACTAGAGGATTATGGATTAGTGCCTATCGAAGCGAATGCTTGTGGTACTCCAACGATTACATATGGAGAAGGAGGTGTATTAGATACTCAAATTTCGGGTAAGACGGGTATCTTTTTCAAGCAACAAACACCAGAATCTTTAACTGAAGCGCTGCATCAAGCCGAGAAAATGTATTGGGATGCGTCATATATGAGAAATCATGCTCTCACCCATTTTACTGAGTCTGTTTTCTTCGATAAAGTAGATAAAGTGTTGGATAACGTTTATGGAAACAGGAAACTGAATTTGGTAAGCTAAGCTCAGTTGCTTTGAGAAGCGTAGTCAGAGATAAGGTGAAAGATGCTCGAAAACGGTACGAGTAATTCGCAAGATGCAGATCTCGGATATGGGCAGCTTTTCTCCGTTCTTCTACGGAGATGGATATGGATTGCCGGAGCTGTGGCCATAGCAATTCCCATTGCTATGTACAACTCTTTGCAAAAAGAGCCCGTTTATCGGAGTTCGATGCAGCTTCTTTTGGAGCCTAACTACCAAGAGAGCGCTGACGTCGCAAGATTGCGGGTTGCTGACAATTCTTTTGCTCAAGCAGCTCCATTAGAAATTGACTATGCTACGCAAGTGCGAGTCATGCAGAGTTCCGAGCTGCTTGAGCGAGCAGTTGTAGTGCTTCAGAACGAGTATCCAGATATTTCTACAGCAGATATTGGGCGAAGCTTGGCAGTTTTTCGGGTTAAGGAAACTGAAGAAGAAATTGAGACCAGTATTCTGCAAGTTGATTACACCGACAACGATCCAGATAAGACACAAAATGTCTTAAATGCTATGAAAGAGGTGTATTTGACATACAATCTTGAGCAGCAACAGCTTCGACTTGAAAACGGGCTAGCGTTTATTGATAAACAACTGCCTATTGCGCGTGAAGATGTGCGTGACGCCGAACTTTCGCTAGAACAATTTCGCGAAAATCGAAGCTTAATAGATCCTGAACAGAAAGCTACAGATTTAGCCAATTCACTGGCTGCTATTGAGCAGGAACTCCTTCAGGTTCAGGTCGATTATCAAGAGGCGCAAGCTCGCTATGACTCTATTCAACGACAGCTTGAGCGATCGCCACGAGCTGCTTTCATTGCATCTCGTCTTAGTGAATCTAGCCGCTATCAAAGTCTTCTAGATCAATATCAAGAAACAGAGCTGACCCTGGCTGAGTTAGAAATCCGTTTTACTGGGGCGGCTCCTAATGTTCGAGCGATACGTCAACAGCTTGCTAGTCAAAGAAATCTTTTACAGCAAGAAGTAGAGCGCATCTTAGGAGAGAGCTTTGCATCGGGCGATCGCCTATTCTCTGAAGGACAGCTCGGTGAAATCGACTTAGGGTTAGTTCGCGAGATTGCTCAAGCTCAAACCAGCCTAGTTTCATTATCGGCTCGTGAGCAAGAGCTAACTCAAGCTGAGCAAGAACTTCAGACTCGATTGGCTCAGTTTCCTGCATTGATTGCAGAATATAGACGGTTGCAGCCTGATATTGAAACTAAGCGAGACACCTTACAACAGCTTCTGAGAGCACGGCAGGAGTTGAGTGTCGAAATTGCAAGGGGCGGATTCAATTGGCAAATTGTTGAAGCTCCACAAAAAGGAGGGAAAACTGGCCCCAGCTTAGTCACGGATATTATTTTGGGAGGGGTTGCTGGTCTTTTTTTAGGTGTAATCTTAGCGTTTGTTCGGGAAGGAACCGATCAAGGCATTCACACCACAGAGGAGATTCGAGCGATTGCATCATCTCCGGTTATAGGAAGTCTTCCTACCTATCCATCCAAGCTGTCAAATCCCAATCTAGGTAGCGGCATAGTTTCGTATATTTCACGATTTTGGTCGCGAGCAAGCCCGTCTTCAAGCAACTCTATTCTCGAGATTCTTAGCTGGCAGCCTTTACGAGACTCGTTTGATATTGCCTACAAGAACTTACAGCTTTTAATTTCATCGAAGCAAGGGTTAAACACGTTTGTCGTGACTTCTCCTCTCCCAGGAGAAGGTAAAAGTATCGTCACTCTAGGATTAGCTCTTTCGGCTGCGCGATTACATCAGAGAGTTTTAGTAATTGATGCAAATTTGCGATCGCCAAACTTACAGCATTGGCTTGGCTTGCCTGGTGATGTTGGCCTGTCCGATATTCTAGCTTCAAGCACTAGCGAAAACTTACCAATTTTTCAAATTAATTTTGCCGACTACTTATTTAGTGTTTTGCCATCTACTCGTTCTGTCGATGATCCTATTAGGTTATTGAGTTCTCCTCAAATGCATGCCTTACTGTGGCAATTACAAGATGCATATGACTTAATTTTTATCGATTCATCATCCGTCCTTGGAACAGTTGATGCAGTACAGTTATCTTCAGTTTGCAAAAATGTTCTGTTAGTTACACAACTCAATCAAATTTCAAAGGATGATCTAGTCCAAACGCTAGATTTACTAAGTCAGTTTAATGTCTTGGGAATTATTACCAATGAAGCTCAGAAAAAAGGGTCGCTTTCAACACTTAAAAATCTCGTAGATAGTGGAAATGAGAAATTTTTACCCTCTGAAAAAACTTCTGTCTGCTCAACAACGTTATCTTGAACTTTTCAGCATTCCAAGGCTAAGACCAACGGCTCATTTGCAACTTTAAGTTAGTTTCAAAATCAGCCGCCCTATATAATCACTCAATTAATTTTTCTCCCATATCATTTGAGGTGTGCGGTACTCCGGTACAGTAAGCAGGAGTAAAAGAAATAAAAAATGGAAGTTAACCGAAGATTATGACCTTGTTTAACCAGAGTTTTGGGAGCCGATTTACATTCTGATTCAGTTTTCTTTTTGCAACTTCATCTCGATCATGCATGTGGAAAATTATTGCGCAAGTATAGATTATATGGTGGTCGCAAGCTATTTTCTTTAAACATGGACAGCACGTGAGGTAACCTAAGGCAGATCTACATTGATCGAATAGTATTTTAGTTTTTTCGCACTTATGAAGACTTTTTCTTATCCTCGTTCTAGATGGAATCGTATTCGAGAAGTAGTAGTAACTACTCTTTTGGGAAACATCTCAAATTTATTTTTGGGCGCAAAATTAAGGAGTTGGATATACCCTTTTGTTTTTAAGAGGTTTGATAATTCAACTTATATCCAGAAAGGCGTAGAACTTCTAGGCACCCACGCTATTGAGATAGGAATGAATGCCCATTTGTTCAAAGGCGTCCGAATTGATGCACGTGGAAGAGGAAACAACGTTTGCATAGGAGCTGACGCATGTTTGCAACGAGATGTTGATATTCGTGCACTAGACAGTACAAAAATTCGCATCGGAGAAAGAACATTTATTGGGCCATTTGTTTGTATGGCGGGCCCTGGAAGTATTGATATTGGGGATGACTGCTCCATAGCAGCTCACTGTGGCATTTTTGCTAATAATCATAAATTTCAAGACCCCAATCGTAGCCCCAATAGCCAAGGCTTAACTCGTAAGGGCGTAATCATTGAGCGAGAGTGCTGGATTGGACATGCGGTCTCCATTTTAGATGGAGTCACAATTGGTGAAGGAAGTGTAGTAGGGGCTGGTTCTGTGGTCATTGAAGACATTCCTCCCAAGTCAGTAGTCGTGGGTGTACCCGCACGAGTCATTAAAAGTAGAGATTCTATCAGTGAAGATATCCATGCTTAAACCAGCCAGAGTATTGAAATAGGGCTACGCAATAGGCATTAAGGAGTATAAGGAGGCGATCGCTATGAAAACAAATATGCAGCTATTTTTTATATAAAAACATCTCTTAGACAAGACTCTTCAGGTCAGTCTTGATCTGGAATTTACATGACTAATCACCTGTCTCTTACAGAACATACACTCAGAGAGTAATAGCCACAGAAGATTAAATTTAACTTCTTTCCCACCAGTTTTCTTTTATGTTTCGAATCTGCTGTTTACCGTATAC
>JBARXP010000090.1:0-4103 GCA_049647405.1 Elainellaceae cyanobacterium
GTCTGTGTTTCGATATTATGGAAGCAAGATGTCTTATACTTGACAAGTTTTTGCGGTTAGTCTCTCACGGTTAGATTTATGACCTCATTTGCCACCTCTACAGCCAGAGCCGATTTAAGCGAACTGAGACGGTTGAAAAATCTACTCCCACCTGAGCTGAAAAGCTGGGTCACCGTTGAAGGAACAACAGCGGTCAACCCTCCTCTGATCGTCAGTGAAGAGCTGAGCCGAGATCAGGTCGAGATTCAGGTTGACTTAGTGAAGTGGGAGCAGCTTGCCCTCGACCAGCGCAACTTACTGTTCTGGCATGAAGTCGCACGCATTCAAAACGACACCATTCCCCGCGATGGTTGGGAGATGGCTGCGTTGGCCATCGGCTTAGGGGGTGCAGTAGGTGAGTTGTGGGTGCAGGATGGCGTCTTGTTACTGCTGGCTGTTGCCCTTTGTGGGGTGTCGGGTTGGCGGCTCTATCGTCGCAACAATCCTGAAAAAACGCTGTTAGAATCAGTGGACGCTGACGAGAAGGCGATCGCCCTGGCGACGCGCTTTGGCTACAGTTTGCCCAACGCCTATAAGAGTCTGGGCAGCGCCCTCAAGTTTCTAATCGAGCAAACTCCTAAAAAGAACAAGCGCAAACGCTACGAGTCTCGTTTGCAGGCACTAAAGAAAAGTGCAGCACGGGCAAAAGCAAAAGCAAAGGCGTCAGATAGCGCTGTTTTATAAGATAGCCATAAGGTGGCAGGTAGCTCTAACGATAGCTAACCTGTAATGACCTGTGCTGACCTGAAGATTTTTCACTCCAGGTCAGCCTCTAAAATTTATTAAAATTTATCGGTCGCTGTAATCAGAGCATCTCGAATGCCGGGTTCTGTCATGGAGTGACCTGCATCAGGAACCAGAGTATACGTTGCTTCTGGCCAGACTCGATGCAGTTCCCAAGAGGTGATCATAGGACACACCACATCGTAGCGGCCTTGAACGATGATGGCAGGAATGTGCCGAATCCGATCCACCTGATCGAGCAACTGGTTTTCCGTTGCGATAAAGCCGTTATGCACAAAGTAATGGCACTCGATGCGGGCAAAAGCGACTGCAAACTCATCCTGACCAAACTTGCCCATCAGGTTGCTGTCTGGCAGTAGCTTGCTGGTGCTGGCCTCCCAGATTGACCAGGCTCTAGCCGCCTCTAGCCGAACCTCGCGCTCGGGACTGGTCAGCCGCTTGTGATAGGCCGCAATCAGATCATGTCGCTCTGCCACAGGAATCGGCTTAAGATACTCTTCCCAGGCATCGGGAAAAATCGCGCTCGCGCCTGCCTGATAAAACCACTGAATTTCTTTGTGCCGCAGCATAAAGATGCCGCGCAAAAATAGTGCCGTGGTCTGGTCTGGATGCGTTTGACTGTACGCCAGAGCTAGGGTGCTGCCCCAACTGCCCCCAAACACGGCCCAATCGTCGATGTTGAGGTGCGATCGCAGCTTTTCGATATCAGCGACCAGATCCCACGTCGTATTCTCCCGCAATTCTGCATGGGGAGTACTGCGGCCACAGCCCCGCTGATCAAACAGCACCACCCTCCACTTTTGAGGGTCAAAATATCGACGATAAATCGGATCAATGCCACCCCCTGGGCCTCCATGCAAAAACACAACAGGTCTTCCCTGTGGGTTGCCCACCTGCTCATAGTAGAGGGTGTGTAGCTCTGAGACTGGCAGCATTCCAGTTGCGTAAGGCTCAATGGGGGGATATAGCTCTCTCATTAGCGCAGCGATAAAAAGGGTGAAAAATCAGAGGAATACGACTGTGCAAGTCGCAGCGAGTTCGGGACGCTTTGCGAACACCCGCCAGTTTCTGAAGCTTTTGTGTCGGCATGAGATCGGGTCAAGCTGAAGGTCGTGGGGCGGCAGTTTACGCCCTCTCTCTCAGACTGCTTTTACAGCCTGCTCTCACCGTCACTCTCACCATTGCTCTCACCGTCACTCTCACCATCGAAAATTCAGCGAATCCAGACCTCACGTTCAATCTACATGAAAATGAAAAGGGGAGTGACGAATCACTCCCCTAAGTACTGGCCTCGATACCAAGTTCTATGACGCACGCCTTAGCAAAAAGTTCTCACTTTGTTCACGATTCCTATTTTCTTGTTTTCTTGAATCGGCCACACCGATCGAAGTCAGGCCGAATATTGTTTGGGATGTGCCGCCTGCTTCAAAATTAAATCTAGAGCCTCAGCGATGTTGTCAACAATATAGTCAGGCTGATGTTTGGCGAGCTGCTGGCGATCGCGAATTCCGCTGAGCACCGCAACATGAGGAATGTGGTACCGCTGAGCGGCCACCATATCGGCTTCCGTGTCTCCAATCATCCAGGTCATCGATGCGGTGGGCAGTTCGCTGAGGGCTTGCCGCATCATGTTGGGCTTGTCGTGGACATCTGCCACCTTTTTGTAGCCGTCGGGCAAACAATAGCGTCGGTCTGGGGCAAAAAAAGCGGGCTAACCCATACTGCTGAAAGGCAGCGTCAAGCTCGCAGGTATGGCGCATGGTCATCACCGCTAAGTCGATAGACAAAGCCTGCATCTGCTCTAGGGTGGCGATCGCCCCTGGAATCACCTGATCGTGAATCAGGAACGGCAGCGAATGAACAATGCGCCCTCGCATCTTCGCAAAAGCCTTTGCCTGGTCTTCGTCTAGCCCCGAACGCATCCCAATCTGGCGCTCAGGCACACGGGCTCGCTTGAGCGCCCAAAACTCGTCTTGGGGCAACACCTGCAATGGCTGACCCGGACGCTGCATTTCCTCCAGACAATGAAGATAAACGTGATAGTAGCGGGGCGACACATCCATAATCGGCCCATCGAAATCGGTAATGATTCTCAGCATGACTCCTATTGCAAGACCCGTGATGATGTTGTGCTAGCCCTTGTCGCGCGATCGCCAACTGTTTGGCGATGGGTTACGCCCGTCCTTTATTGACGACAGAGGCTCAATTTTAACAATTCTTTAGGGAGTGACGTTTCACTCGCGTCCCCATAATTCGCTTAAATGATGAAGCCACAGTGTTACTGCGGTATTACTGCTTACATTTATTGCCGCTTACATTTATTGCCGCTTACATTACTCTTACGGCTCGTCTGCGCCCTGTCCGAATATCTGCTGCGAATAGTCTATTGCGAACATTTATGCCCCATCCTCGATTCACCCGTCGAACTGTACTTTCAGGAGCCGCAACCGGGGCGATCGCCACAGCCGCATCATCATTGGTGCAGCCCATGCACGTTATCAGCCGCTATTGAGTTGCCAAAACGACACCCAAAATGAGTAAGAGCGCACCCAAACTTTTCTTCAGGGTAATCGGGTCTTGGGGCGATGCCAGCAGCCCAAAATGACTCACCGCTAATGCCATGAGCACTTGTCCGGCCACAAATAAAACGAAAAATCGCCCCGCCCCTAACTTTGGGATCAAAACGGTAGATCCTAAGATCAAAAACGCACTAATAAACCCGCTGAAATAGAGATAGCGAGGAACATTTCGAAATTGGGCGATCGCCCCAAAATTGCCTGTGAGTGAGAACAGAAAAAGCGTGGTAATTGTCCCCAGGAGATAGAACGGAATATTGGCTAATAGGGCAGAGCCAACGTATTTGGCAACAACGCCATTCATGGGTAAATAAATGGATGTAATCATGCCCATGATGAAGGCTACAAGCCAAAACAATAGAGATGGCGTTGACATTAAAACCCTCAGAAAATGACTAGGTTATTTGATCTTGCGATCGCCTTTTCAATACAAGTTGACAACTTCAATACAGGTTGACGACAAAACTCGAACATTCATGATCAAGTTAAAGAGATCCCTTCCTCCCAACTCCTCTCTGCCAACTCCTCTCTCCCAACTCCTCATCCTCTACGGTTGACTCAGACCAGCACTATGCGTAGCTTTTTCATTAAGCTGTCTCACCGATGGCTTAGTTCAGAACTCAAGAACTTGGCACCATCTGCGAGTGCGTCCAACACCCACAGATGGCTAACCCACCGCGACTGCAATAGCCAGTCGGGGGGCTAACGGTTCATGGTAAACCGTGGCTGCCTCGAATTGCACAC
>JBARXP010000091.1:0-7123 GCA_049647405.1 Elainellaceae cyanobacterium
CCTCACCCCCAACCCCTCTCCCAGCGGGCGAGGGGAGCCGATCAAAATTCTTGTTCCCTCTCCTCTTGGGAGAGGGCTAGGGTGAGGGGTTTTCGAGGATCTATGCATAAGTTTTGTCAGTCAATGAGGACTATCTCATCAGGCTCATAGAGCGATAAGCATGGGTACGAGAAGGGCGCAAGGTTTACTTGCGCCTTTTTTGCATAGACGCACAGCTACCTCACGACTCCAGACACTCGCAAACACCCATTTTGCGGAGAAAATGAACCGCAATGTTAACTTTTGCAAAATTTATCCATAAATCACACAGAATCTTTATGCAGCGCTGGAAGCCTGTTTGTGCAGGGCTTCAAGCTCCTCTTAGCAACACAAATTAACAACCTTATAATATTTTTCCCAAAAAAATAACTGTTTAGGTATGTTTTCCCCCGAAAAGTGTCGTAGATTACTATACATAACTCTTAACATTAAATTTTTCAACGTTAGACATAGGTAACCCAAATGTGGTTTTTGGCTCCTCTAATCACGGCTCTAGGCGCTGCTTACATTTATGAAAAATTTGAGCGATCGTCAGAAGAGATTGCGATCGTCTGTGTAGCGGTTGCTTTGGTTGGGGTTGTTTTAACTGTTATTTCAGCTCCTTGGCCCATTCAGTTTTTGCTCGCTGCAATTTTGCTAGCCTTTCGGCTACTCAATGCCCAAGCGTTAGATGGCTAGTCTGCACGGTGGTCTTGATGCCATAAAGATACATTGATCAAATGGGATTGCTTTTGACCCTTTGCTTTTAGAGGGTGGCGATTATGCCTTTGAATAGTGGCGATCGCCCCTTGAGCGGGCACATAGTTTTGCAAGATGGCTTCGACGCTGTGCATCTTCAAGACGGTGCATCTTCAGGCGAAAGTTGAGGCGTCGTGGCAGCACCATTAGAATTGGCAAGACGATTTTATTGGATGCAATCCAAACTGCTCAATCCAAACGCTTTAACCGCTGCGAGTTGAAGCCAAAGAGCTTTCTCAAAATGGGCGGTCATGCTGAAAGAGGGGTTGAGGCTGGGCGCTAGATTGCCTAGGTATAGGTGTCGCACCCCACACAGAATCGTGATGTTGGATGCACAAAACCTCAACACCAGCGCGAATTTTGCTAGAAGGGGCGATCGCCCCTCATAGCGTCCCTTCCATCAAAACTCAATTGCTAATTGACCGAGCACCCTTCTTCGTCGCAAGAAATATTGTCAGCAACAGCTTCGGCAGGAACGACGGTAAACCCGCCGATTCGCAGCCCTTCAAACCCAAACTCTTCTTGTAGCACTTTGCTAAAGCTAGCGATAATGTCGGGCAGTTTCTGTTCGATATCAGACCGCAACTGATCGGCTTCTGGAGGAGGATTTCCGACGGCTTCTACAGGCATAGGGCAAAACTCTGATAAATCATTATGCTCATTCTAGAGGGATATGAGCCCGGTCGGAATAGTTGAGGCTGGGCGTTGGCTGACCTAGGCATAGCCCATATCGCACCCCATGCGACACGAGCGACATTCGTTAAGACACTGGGTTTGCAAGACCTCAGCACCATTAAGAATTTTATGGAGAATTTTGCGAGAAGGGGCGATCGCCCTAGCATCTTAATTTACAAAAAGTTGCGTTATCGTTAAGTGCCAAGGTGCGGCCAAGCAAACCCGTATCACGATAAACAGACGTGAGGGCGATCGCACTGGTTGACTGAACAACATTAGTCATTCATCCTTATCCCCATCCCCTTTTACCTGCGTCGTATCAATGCCTTCTCCCGCTAGTTTGTCGAGCCAACCGTCGCTCAAAGCCATTCGCGGATCATTCTTAGATTTTGTAGACGATCCGTTTTACATGCCCGAAATAGACAGCGTTCGCTACCTAGCTGACGGGCTCTTGGTATTAGAGTCTGGCAAGATCAAAGCCTTTGGAGCCTACGACGCACTCCAAGCCGAATATGGCCATATACCCGTCACGGCCTATCCTGATCGGCTGATCATGCCGGGGTTTATCGACACCCATATTCACTATCCTCAAACGGAGATAATCGCCGCCTATGGAGAGCAGCTGCTGACCTGGCTCAACCAATATGTCTTCCCCACTGAGGCCAAGTTTGCTGACAAACCCTATGCCCGTGAAGTAGCCGAGATATTTCTCGATCAGCTCTTGAGCAACGGCACCACAACGGCACTGGTGTTTACCTCGGTCTTTCCTCAGTCTGTTGATGCCTTTTTTGAAGCCGCCGATCGCCGCAATCTCTGCATGATTGCAGGCAAAGTCATGATGGATCGCCACGCCCCAGACTCGGTTTGCGACACGGCTGAGTCGTCTTATGAAGAGACAAAAGCTCTGATTCAAACCTGGCATAAAAAAGGCCGCTTGCGTTATGCCGTCACGCCTCGATTTGCGATTACGTCTAGCGATCGCCAACTCCAGCTCGCAGGGCAGTTGCTGCAAGAATTTCCTGACGTTTATCTGCACACCCACCTCTCAGAAAATGTCGATGAAGTGGCCTGGGTGAAGCAGCTTTTTCCTGATTGTGACGGCTATCTTGACACCTACGATCAGGCGGGGTTGGTCACCTCAAGATCAGTGTTTGCCCACGGGGTGCAGCTCACCGATGCCGAATTTCAGCGCTTGTCTGAAGCAGAAGCGGCGATCGCCTTTTGTCCTACATCTAATCTCTTTCTCGGCAGTGGCTTGTTCAAACTAGAGCAGGCCAAG
Source organism: Elainellaceae cyanobacterium (assembly GCA_049647405.1). GTDB lineage: Bacteria > Cyanobacteriota > Cyanobacteriia > CAKZMO01 > CAKZMO01 > CAKZMO01. Next base: position 2,732 of record JBARXP010000091.1, read on the forward strand.
TCTACTGAGCATCCGGTGAAAGTGGGCTTGGGCACCGATGTAGGGGCAGGCACTAGCTTTTCGCTGTTGCAAACAGCAAACGAAGCTTACAAAGTGGCCCAACTCCGAAATCAAAAACTGTCGCCCTTTAAGGCATTATTCTTAGCCACCTTAGGCGGTGCCAAGGCACTATGTCTCGATCAGATGCTTGGCAACTTTGATGTGGGTAAAGACGCCGATTTTATCGTGCTCAATCCACGGGCGACGCCGTTGATGGCCGTTCGCAACGATGCCGCAACACCCGTGTCTCTAGAACAACTAGCCGATCAAACCTTTGCACTGATGATGATGGGGGATGACCGGGCAGTGGAAGCGACCTACATTTTGGCCGAGGTCGCCTATGCCCAGTCTTGACCATTTAACACCGAACCAACAGCAATTCTCAGTTTGGCAAATTGGCTATCTGGCAACGCTTCCGACCCGCCCGCGAATAAATTGCGGGCTAATCAGTGAAAGCCCCGTTGGGGCTAAGATTTGACTGTTCTTCGGTCTATCCTGTGTTGACCTGGGGAAGGCGTTGGTTGACCTAGGCATAGCACGTGTCACAGTAACTCACTAATGGAACTCACTAATGGGAAGCTCAGCTTCAGCAGAATAATTAGCCGATACTCGACCACCGACTACTCTGCTAAAGCGTATAAGATCGCTGAGGCACAAGATTCTTGCAGATCTAGAGCGATTCGTTATATTGCATGACAAACCATTGTGCCTAATGGCAAGGGGCAAGGTGCTTGGCAATTCCCACCAGTTTCAACTCTTCTAGTCTGGCTTCAAAACTCTCTTGGGCGATCACGCCATCTGCCGATTGCTCAACGACATCAAATAAAGGCAATAGCTGTTGAAATACATTCAGATTGCCTCCCTTGCTCTGCCAAAACCACTCCAGTTGAATCTGTCGTAGGGTCGTGAAGTTAGCGTCTTGGGCGTTGGTGATGAGCGAGTGCGAGTTGGTGCTTGTTTGATGGATGCTTGTTTGCTTGATGCTTGCTTGATGGTTTTGCATGACTACATTCCGCTGATGGGTTTGGTGATGACTTGCCATCATCCTCTATGGTGAGAGGCTGCAAAGATACAGAGCTATTGCCAATTAAAAAATAGGCTGCAAGGCGAGTCTTCTATCTGGGTTCGTCTGCCTTTCGTCACCGCAGGTATTGGAAGCGCCCAACCTCTCAAGATCAGGAGCGATATCGGCTATGCCCAGACCAGACCACGCCATCCCAGATTTTCGGTTCATCGGTGCAATACTTAAGATTGCAACAGGCGGATATCTCATTGGGTGTTCCAGCTCAGCGATTGACCATCGCCACAGGTTGCGATCGCCCGCAATAGTATTCACCAGTTGTATTTATTTGTATGTATTTATTTGTATGTATTTATGTCCACTTACTGATACAAAGATCGATACGCCAAGCCGTGAAGTAAAGTATCCATACGAATGGGCAAGCCGTCATAATAATGATGTGGCAGGGTGTGTGGCGATCGCCCGTTTTCCGACACGTTAAGCGCGATCGCCTGCCACTGCCCACTCCTTGCAGACCAGTCGTCTAGGGCAACATTTTCTATGCAAGATGCAGACGCAATCATTATCGGCAGTGGGCTGGGTGGCCTGACCGCAGGGGCGCTGCTGGCTCGCTATGGCTGGAAGGTGCTGGTGTGCGAAAGTCATGCGATTCCGGGTGGGGCCGCCCATAGTTTTTCTCGCCAGGGCTTTCACTTCGACTCTGGCCCGTCGTTTTATTGTGGTTTGGGCAATGCGGGTGAGGCGGGTCAGGCTCCGTCGCTGAACCCGTTGAGGCAGGTGCTCGATGCACTGGAGGTGACGCTGGAGACGGTTCCCTACGATCCGCTGGGGCACTACCACTTTCCTGAGGGGACGCTGCCAATCTATGGAGATGGCGATCGCTATCGGGCTGAGATTGCGAAGTTTACCTCTGCTGGAGCGGCAGAGTTGGCGCAGTTTGAGCGGCAGTTGATGCCGCTATATGAATCCTTGAGCCAAGTGCCGACTCTCGCCATTTGTCCGGCGCTGAAGGGGTTGCCGCTGCTGTTGGGGCGCTATCCGTGGGCGCTGCTGAAGCTGCTGACCCAGGTGGGTCGGGTGCAGGGTTCGACCGGAACGGTGATGGACGCGACGATTCACGATCCGTTTGTGCGGCGGCTGGTCGATGTGGAATGTTTTCTGCTCTCTGGCCTCAAAGCCGAGGGCACGGTTTTACCCGAAATGGCATTTATGTTTGGGGAGCGCAGCCGCTCGGTTATCGACTATCCCCTGGGTGGGGGTGGGGCGATCGCCAACGCATTAATACGAGGGCTAGAAAACTGGGGCGGCACGCTGAAGCTCAATACCCATATTGATCAGATTGTGTTGCGCCAGGGCAAAGCCGTTGGGGTCAAACTCCGAACCGGGGAGACGTTTCATGCTCCGGTGATTATTTCTAACGCAACGATTTGGGACACCTATACCTCACTGCTCCGCCCCGAAGATCTGCCGCCTGATTTTCGCCAAGATGCTCTTGATACGCCAGCGGTAGAAAGCTTCATGCATCTGCACTTAGGCATTCGAGCTGAAGGACTGGAAGACCTAACCGGACATCATGTGGTGGTTCACGATGGCGATCGCGACATTACGACTCCGGGCAACACCTGCATGATTTCGATTCCTACCGTGTGGGATGCCAGTCTTGCTCCGGCAGGGCATCATACGGTTCATGCCTATACCCTGGAATCGTTTGAGGGATGGCAGCGAGATGACACCTATGAATCGCGCAAGCGAGAACGGGCTGAACCGCTGTTTCGAGCGCTGGAGAAAGTGATTCCTGATGTGCGCGATCGCACCGTCGTAGAACTCATCGGCACACCGCTGACCCATGCCCACTATTTGCGGCGTCATCGGGGAACCTATGGGCCTGCGATCGCCGCCCAAGACGGTATGTTTCCCGGATGCAAGACGCCGATTCCAGGGCTGTATCGGGTGGGCGATAGCACCATGCCAGGGATTGGTGTGCCTGCGGTGGCGGCGTCGGGCATTCTCTGTGCTAATACGCTGGTGGAACCGGATCAAATCAAGGAACTGCTCGATCGCACCGGGTATTGAGGCTTGCCTGGGCGTAGCCCGTATCGCCAATCTTTCATTCGCCTTCGATAATCCAAAGCTGCGCTATTGCTGTCGGCAATTATCTATAGCCCCAACCAACCTCGCAAAGAGCGTTCAAGCTGGTCAGCATCAACTTCAGCTAACTGACCAATCACTTTGATCACTAAACGTTCATGTACTGTATACACACCTCTTTTGACTGCGGTGGCTACGTTCAATCCTGCCGATTTCCATTCAGACAAAACAAATTCTCCTGCGAGCAGTGATGCTGCTTTACTCGTTAAAGGAGTAATGAGAATGTCTTGAGAGCGATGTGGTGCACTCACGACAGCCGCAGGTCATACCTTTGAGCTTGACAAATCGGAAAAGGGATACTGCACCAAAATAACATCATGCCTAGAGCAACTCGGCATATACGTCGTCCTCATCGTTATCCCAAACAGCATTGAGCGATGGTTGACTGGCTTCTAGCCAAAACACCGACTCATCAGCATCAGGCAAAACCGTCACGAGTACCTTCACCCCTTCTGGGAGATCTGTTGACTCCAATAGCTCGATCTTGCCTTGTCGAACTGTAGCCCAAAGCGTTTTAAGCATAGTTGTTGAATGAGATACTGCTTCGATTTTATGTCGTAGTGACTGTTTGGGCGATACGGGCTACGCCCAGGCAAGCCAACGCCCCAAGGGGTGAGCACTCATGCACCCACCCCTAATGAGCTGAACTTACTCAATCTGAACGGTTTTGGTGAGAATGCACATCATTTCGCCGGGGCGCTCTGTGGGCATGGGTCGGCTCCACTCGTTTGGCTCGGCATAGCCTAATCGATGCAGGGTCTTGATCACGATCTGAATGGCTTGAGGCGAACCGTAGAGCAAGTGGCGCACAGGTTCGTTGCGCGGACTCGATTGGGATCGGGACGGAAAATCGTCACCCGAAGCGGTGGACGCAAACGCGCCCGAATGGGATTGAAACATAAGGTTCTGGTTCCTTGTAGAAATAAACGACAGGAAGAAACCAGAACTCAGTCCCTTAGCTACCCCGCAATTGTGTGCAATTCGAGGCAGCCACGGTTTACCATGAACCGTTAGCCCCCCGACTGGCCTAGACAGTCGCGGTGGGTTAGCCATCTGTGGGTGTGTCAGCACTCGCAGATGGTGCCAAGTTCTTGAGTTCTGAACTGAGCTATCCGAAAAAAACAGCTTAATGAAAAAGGATACGCATACTGCCGTGCTGAGTCAACCGTAGAAGAAGAGAGAAG
>JBARXP010000092.1:0-31312 GCA_049647405.1 Elainellaceae cyanobacterium
ATCTTGCTATTGAGTATTACGTCTGATGTGAATGAATTTGTACCGAAAGGCTCTGTTTTGATCGCTGCAACGCCCACAAATCAATTGTGGGCTATGGGCAGCAAGTCCGTTAAAACGGACTGAGATATTTTTGCAAGGTCATCAGCCCACTTCCAGTGGGCTTCCCATCCTAGTCCGCAATTGATTCGCGGGCGGGCGAACTGCGCAGCCAACACCCTTTCGGTCGTGCTTCAAGAACTGAAAGCATCCAAAACGCTAATCCACATCAGGCGTGTATTATCAACAAAAGCATTCTGCCCTGGGCCATTGACTCATGCCGCTGTATGAGAAAACTTAATACGACATCCCCCCCGTCTGGCTTATGTTCTCTCCAAGACTTACCAGATCCTTATCAATTTGCGTTTCGGCAAGGCTCGGCTCATCATCTGCCAGGGCAGTTTTTGCCTGTTGAAATAGACTGGTTTACTCAGATTTTGCTGCTGCCGTTTTGGTTAATGTATGCACTGCCACCAATTACTTTACCCCTGGGGTTTTTGAATCAATTAGTGCGAGACCCTGGAAGTTATGTCCGGTATTTTCAGATAATAAGGCAGCAAAACACAGGTGAAATGGCATTGATGGTGGGCTTGTTGGGGTTAGGTGGTGTGTTGCTGGTTTACTGTGCCTGGACAGCATGGGATGGAGGCTCGTCTTTTGTCCGAACGTGGCAGGCGCACCAGTTGCAGCGGCGCGGCGAACATGGCTTTGGGCTGGTGTTGCTAGACCGGGGATTGGTGGCACGGTTCATTGACAACATTGACGGACGCAACTGCATCTGGTTACCACGGGAGGCGATCGCAGACATCATTTGGCATCGCATTCGTGAAGAGGGAGCCAAGCATTCTCGCTGGGTTTACCGGACTCAATTATGCTACGTGGCAGAACACCAGGGAAAACGCCAGAAACGCTGGCTCACCCTCAAAGGTTGCATGGTACACATGGGCTGCCCAATCGGAGATCCGAATGGCGATCGCGCCTTATTTAATCGGCTCTATGATTGGTGGCAAGCGCCTGAATAATCAAAATTGCTAGATGACATCACTGGCGTTTAGGTTCACCCCAAACCTTATTTGATGCTGCCGCGATCGCACCCAATCCTCTGCCTGCAACGTGTCGCCGCAACGTGTCGAGCAAGATCCGCTGACTTTGGCGTGAATGGAGTGGTTAAGCACGCATAAAGATTAGAGTGTTCCCGAATCAGGAGAGTGATAATGGGCTCAGCATCGAGGGAGTCTCAAAAATGTGGAAGCGATTTAAGCAGCAGCAGCAGCAAAAGAAAAAGAACACCAAGCGGTTGCTCATTGGGGCGATCGCCACTCCAGTCTTTCTCTGGATGGTGTGGTGGCTTTGGTTACTCCCCGATCGTAAACTTCAGCCAGATCACGCTAGCCCATCCCACAACGAAAGACCAACCCTTACTCACTCCCATGATGAAACCCTCATCAGCGGTATTGGGGCGATCGCGACGATTTTTGGTGGAGTCTTCTTGCTGCTCAATTTCCGCATTGCCAACAAAAATGTAGAGACAGCCGACCTCAGCGGTGCTGATTTCTGCGGGGCTAATCTCAGCGGAGCCGATTTCTGCGGGGCCGACTTCAACGGGGCCAACCTCAGCGATGCCAACCTGAGCAAAGCCGACCTCAGCAGTGCCGACCTCAATGGTGCCGACCTCAGCGGAGCGAACCTGAGAGACGCCAACCTCAGCGGGGCGAACCTCAAGGATGCCAACCTCAGCGGGGCGAATCTTAGCGGGGCTGAGTTCAGATATGCCGACCTTAGCAGTGCCAATCTCCGATATGCCAACCTCAGCAGGGCTAATCTCCGATATGCCAACCTCAGCGGGGCCGACCTCAACTGCACCCTACTCAGCGATGCCAACTTCAGCGATGCCAACCTCAGCGGGGCTTTGCTATTTTTTATCAATTTACGAGAAGTTCTAAATCTTGAACCGTTTCAACTAGAAGCGAAACCTTCGCCGTTTTTGTGTAATGTTGCGCTGCCTGCTTATGCCCAACAACCCGATGTGAATCCTAATCGCGCCTGTGCTCGCATCCCTCAACTTTTGAGCACTCGCTATGATATTTCACTCGAAGAGGCTCAAGGGATAGTCGATGAAGCGCGACAACACCGATGGGATTAACCCAAGAAACAGCCGATATAGCCGCCCTTAATGCTTTTCAGAAATCTGGGAAGAATAGACCCATCACATACGATTTCGTGACGCATCATTTCATCACGCAAAACTATATCAACAGGGCGGAGAATCAGAATCATGGGTTTTAGATGGGCGATCGCATCCACCGCAGCACTGACCTTTATCTTAGGAGCCAGTCTTCCAGCCAGAGCAGACCTAGCCGAAGAAAGAGAAGAGGCCGTTGAAGAGCTAAACCGCTCTAGAGAAGTCTTTCAAACTATTGCCACCAGCCCCGAGACCCAGATACCGCCGTCACTGCTCAGCAGCAGTCAGGCCATTGTCATCATCACCAACATGGGACAGGGCGGCTTCATTTTTGGGGGTCGCGGTGGCGATGGCCTCATGATGATGCGCATGACCGATGGCACCTGGAGCAACCCCATCTTCGTAACCTTGGGCGGCATCAGCTTTGGGCTACAGGTGGGCAGACGCAGCAGCGACATCGTCCTGCTGGTGAGAAACTCAGCCACCATTCGTGACATTCTCACCGGAGATGTCGAACTGGGTGACGACGTTTCAAGCACCACAGGCCCCGTAGGTGCAACCGTCACAGATGCTGCTGCCGCAAGTGGCGACATCTTAATTTACTCCCAAAGTGCAGGCTTCTTTCGGGGAGGCACGGCAGACGGCACCAGAATCGAACTGGATGGCGATCGCAACGACGCATTCTACGGCTTCAACAACATCACCGCCTACGACATCATCACCAACCCCAGACTCCAGCCCATCGCTAGCCCTGCTGCCCTTGAGCAGACCTTACTTTCCGCTGAGGCCCAGCGCTAAGCAACGCAAAACCCTAAGGCAACCACAACCCCTGATTGACTGACAAAACTCTTGAAGCCTTGATTCTGCCGTAGGATGGGGTAGCGTTAGCGTAACTCATCGAAACCATTACTGGCTTTGGGTTGCCTCCTTCGGAGACGCTTTGCGAACGCTTTGCTCAACACCAACCTACAGCAAAACTTTTGTCAGTCGATCAGCCACAATCCACAGGGCTGATCGACGATTTAATTTTGACTGCTGACTTTGGGCAGTCCAATACACTGGGGCAAATAGCGCTTTAGAAATAGCGTAGCTGGAATGCACAGCAGCAAAGAAAGAATCGTCAGCACGATACTCACGGCTAGCAAGAGCGCCGACTCATGCGGTAAGAGTGCCACGAGTGGCTTCACCACCGCATGGTTGGCAACCATCAGTAACCCGTTGAGGCCCAAAAAGGTTAGCGTATTGACTCCAACAAATTTGATTCCTAATCGAATCTGTAGCTTTCTCAAAACTCCGCTAGCAGCCGACCAGCGAGCCAAGTACATCACAGCGAGAGAACCAGACAATGCTGTTATCAGAAATAGCAAAGGTTGACCGTGCTGGGACAATCCCATATTCACGGTGTAATAGGCATCGCTAGCTACCAGGCTGTGGTTCAAATTAAAAGTGGCTAACGTTATCCCTAAACTGAGGCAAAAGCCCAGAAAGTTCTTGCGTCCACTCTCCGGAAACAGCCAACTTTGATGGTTGAGAGTTGCCCCTAACGTGTAAAACAGGTAGGCCACTAGTGCCTCAGGCAATAGCCAAAAATCTAGAACCAAATTTCTAAAATTGAGAGTCAAAAGCCATCCCGCCACAAAGAGAAAAGAGGCGATGAGAAGCCTGACATAGCTTGACTTGATGTACTTCGAAACAACAAAATCGATTAGTCTCACAGAAAATAGGCAAGCCAGAAACCAAGTCGTAATGTTGAAGGCTGGATTCCCTTTTATGAGCCGCAGAGCTTGTCGCAGATGCTCTAAGAAATCATGGGTTCCTACCAGGACATCTTTGGAAAAGAAGACCAAAGTATCCTTAGAAAAGAACAGCAGGAGAGCAATGATATTGAAAAACAGAAACGGAACGATGAGTCGAGTAAATAGCTTGGTTCTAAAATACTGAGAGAACGGCTTCCGAGGAGATTTTGCCAGATATCCTGACAGCAAGAAAAAGAACGGAATGTGAAACGCATAGATGAATTTGTAGCTCATAAATAGAGCTACAGAATCAGCTAACCCAAACGCTTCTAGAATATGTCCAAAAAATACTAGAAACATTCCGTATGACTTTGCAAAATCAATCCAGACAGCACGTTGACGTGCAGAGTCAGTCTCTGCACAAATTTGATTTTTCATGATGTCACTTGCTTGATGACGATGTTTGCAACAGATTTCAGAGCATGAAGTCTGGGAAAGAAAAATTCATCGCAGCCCAAATTTTCCAGAGTGATAGACCTCTGAAGCTACGCACCCAAGACTTCGTGGCAATGACTAATATCGTGCGAAAACGATTTGTAAGACGATGGTTTCCGTAGTGTTTGCTATGACCTTAAAGGTGGTGCTTTTAAGGTGGTGCTTTAAACACGCTGTATTTCATGGTGAGAGCATAAGAATGCTGCGATCGCACGCTTCTTTCAATACCAAGAGAAGCATCCGTTAGCTATAGCAGCCCGCAGTTATTCTGGATTCTTTCGTGACGCTACCCCGATTTAGTTTTTAGGGTTTGTACCTATTTTTATCAGCTAATTTTGACTGTGGCTCACTGTAGCTCACTTGGGCCAATCAATGAATTGCTTCTAGTTATTATCTTATCGAGATCGACCTGCAAGTGGCGGCGGTACATTTCATGAAGCATCGTTTCAATCAAAGGTAGAAACTTAAAGTAACTCAGTGAAAGCTTGCAAATTTATGATCAAAACTTTAGAAATCGAGTGATAGGCAAATCAACGCATGCTCACGCTACGGTCTGATTGAACGACCACATTCTTTACACTTGAACTTTGCGCGTGAACATACAGCAGTCTCACATGGATTGTGAAATAGATTGTGAGAGGTGGGGCGGGCACTGTGCGCCCCACCTCTCACAAATCATTTAGGATCGCTATAGGTTTCGATGATGAATCATCAGTCTATTTTTCGTGGAGGCGATCGCCCAAAATGAATGGTTAAGGGCGACCAGCGAACCCGCGAGAGGTGATCGGTTGAAGTTTAATGTTGCTGTTGTGAGTGATTGGGGGCGAGTGATTGGGGGCGAGTGGTTGGGGGCGAGTGATTGGAAGCGTGAGGCGACACAAGCATTACTGAAGCAGTGAACTGATAACTCAGTACGTTTCAGTCCGTCTTTTTGTCAGAATAACTTGACATTCAGCCCTCGATTTGCATGGATGGTGAGGGACGTGCATAGTGAAAGGGAACTCGCTACCTACAACCCTATATCTATGCAAAAAGGAAATCAAAAATCAGGTGCAAGTTCGATTTACGTGGTGCTGGCGGCTCTCTGCTGGGGCTTATCAGGCGGAATCGGCGGTATTTTGATGGCCGATGGCTGGGATGCGTTCGTGGTTTCCTTCTACCGGGGCATGATCGGGCTGTTGTTTGTCCTCATCTGGCTAGCGTTGCGCCCGAGTGGCAGTGGATTGGCTAATCGTCAACTCTGGTTTTGGTCAGCGATCGCCGGACTTGGGGTAGCTGGCAACTTCGCGTTCTATTTCGTGAGCATCGCCCAGGGCAGCATCGCGATTGCGGCTACGCTGATGTACTCCGCCCCCGTGTTCGTGTATCTCGTGTCATTTGCATTTAAGCTCGAAAGACCCACGGCGCTGAAGTTGGGCGCGATCGCGGTGGTGATGGTTGGCATCGTGTTGCTGACCCAGATTTACGACATCGACGCGGGCCGTGTCACGCCGCTCGGTGTGGGGGCTGGGCTGCTGGCTGGGCTGTCTTATGCGGTATTCATTTTCGGATTCAAGTATGCAGCACCCCACGGCAGCCCGCAGGCGATTCTCACAATAGCGTTCGCAGTGCTCGCCGTCATCTTGATCTGGCCGGGAGATTTTAATCAGACCGTTGCCGCCCTGAGTACGCCGGATTGGCCGCTGTTCATCGCATTGGGTGTGTTTGGTGCAGGATTATCGTTCGTGCTTTACATCATCGGGTTAAGCCGTACCACGCCCGCGATCGCCTCAATTGTGGCTATGATCGAACCCGTCATCGCGTCACTATTTGGCATTGTGGTTCTCAATCAAAACCTGGCGGCTCCACAAATTTTCGGCATGGCACTGATTTTGGTTACAGTGACTGCATTGAGCATTAAGTCAAAGGGTTGACGGACATCGTCTTGACTACTAACTGAGTCGCGTTTCGATCGGTGATCCAACTTTCTATGACTGTTATTGAAAAGTTTCGGCGGTTCGCTAAGAATTGAGCGCGCGCCTCATATTCAAATGCAGCGGACGGTCAAAAGCTGCGTTTGCTTAGTTCGAGGTTGCCTATCTCCGATGCTTTGAACCGTTAACGGTCAATGTTCATCGCTGTCTTGATTTTTCGGAGGGGCGATCGCCCCTCTGATTTGTGCAAGCTTCTCAATTCATCAATCCAAAATTCAAAATCGCCAACCCAAAATCGGCCTCACCAGCGTTTCGATCGCTGCACCGCATGTACCACTCCTGTGCCAATCGTCGCCAGCAACAGGAGCCAGATGATGCCGCCAGGGATAAAGGTCAAAAACCCAAATCCCCGCATAATCCAGGCTCCTAAGGTAATGCCTAGCAGCATTAAAAAAATATTTGAACCGTTCGATTTGGATCGTCTCACCCCAGTCTTGCCTCACAACAAACCTCTGGCTCCATTGATAGCACGGAGCAACACAGGCTGAGTCGTGAGACTGTATCAGTTGTAAGATTGAGCCGCTAAAAAATGAAGTCGAGGGTGAGTGTCCAGTCTGCATCAGAGTCATCAGAGTCGCCAGAGTCGCCAGAATCGCCAGAATCGTCTGATGCTCTCATGAGCTGAACTTGGCGAATAAACTCGCGGAAGTAGAATCGCCGCTCCGATTCTGATAAGTCGAGCCAAAATTGACGAATGGAGACGGTTTGGGCGATCGCCTTCAAGTTCACTGGGGGAAGCTGAGCCAGTTTTTCTCGCAACACCGAAAGCTCAGAGCGGAGCTTGTAAGACCGCAGGGTCGCTGTTTCTTCGTCGAGTACTCCCGTCGATTGAAGATCAGGAAGCTGAGCCAAAATCGCTTCTTTTGCCGACATCTGCTGCCGAATGCCGCCCTTGATGCCGTCCAGATCGGGCAATTCTAGCTTGGCGACTGCATGGGGCAAGTCTGCGCAAATTTGCTCAATGGTCAGGTCAAGCACCGTTTGGTAAGGCACGGCTCGACAGGCTCCCTGACAGGACGGATCGGATTGTTTCTCCTTGGGGCAAGCCACCGGACGCAGGTACAGATATTCTCGCTTTTTGCGACGATAGGTGGTGCGCGCTACTTTCATGGCAGACTGACAGACGCCACAAACGACCAGCCCCGCCAGCGAGCGGGGGGCGCTGGCCGTCCGAGGAGGGAGGCGACGATTGCGGCGCAGCAGCCGATCGACCTGAGCTGCCTCGTCTCTGGAAATAATCGATAGATGGGTATCTGACACGACATCGCCATTGCGATAGGCCAAATCTCCTCGATAGACCGGACTGGTGAGCCAGCGTTTTCCGGTGGAGACCGAGATTTTCTTGTTGTACTTGCGCTCTAGATAGCGGACGCTGCCCCTCAGAGAACCGTAGAGCAAAAAATACTCGACAAAATCTTTCACCACAGGAGCCGTGCTGCGGTCGAGGGCATAGCGATCTTTACCTCGACGGTAGCCATAGGGTGCTTTTCCGGGAGGGGGCAGGGCATTGACTCGGTTGCGAGCATGACCCTGGCGGATGCGACGGGTGCTTTGACGCTTCTGAATCGAGTTAACAAGAGCCAGCAGGTCAGAGCGCTTGAGGGGCTGATCTCCAGTTTCTAACGGTTCATCAACGGCAATCAGGGAAACCCCAAGAGCCTCAAATTCGCCGAGGCGATCGCCCACTTCTGCAACCGTTTCACCTAACTCATCTAGTCTCCGAACCAGGACGGCCTCTATCCCCACCGCGTCTGGCAGATCCTGAGCGTGGCGGCAGTCTTGCAGCAATTGCTGGAGCTGATGGCGATCGCCCAAATCACAATACAATCGGCTCACCTCCCCGCCCCAAGCGGCAACATCGGGCGGTGACTCCAGCAGCGGATCGCTATAGCAGTAGGCAACAGTGGACATAGGAATTGACAATCAGCTCGAAGAGAACTCCCACAGGTCATTCAGCCTTGGCGACTCAGCATGATGACTTCTTTTCGCTAAGAAAGGAATGAGTTACGCCTGATGTGAGTGGATTGGTACCGAAAGACTTCGCCTTGATCGCTACAACGCCCACAAATCAATTGTGGGCTATGGGCAGCAAGTCCGTTAAAACGGACTGAGATATTTTTGCAAGGTCATCAGCCCACTTCCAGTGGGCTTCCCATCCTAGTCCGCAATTGATTTGCGGACGGGCGCACAGCGCAGCCAAAATCTTGCCGATCGTGCTTCACGGATTGAAAGAATCCAAAACACGAATTCACCCCAGACGTGAGTTTTGAGGGAGGCATTCGATTCAAAACTCACAACTTCAAACTAATCGAATTCCAGCCCCCAGCGTCTATTTTAAGAATTCTGCTAGTTCCTCGACCTTGCTCCAGGCTGCGCCGCTCTTGAGGATATCCTTAGCTTGGGCAATCCCCTGTTGATAAGACTCAGCCGCACCGCCCACCGTCAGCGCCAGCGCCGCATTCAGCGCCACAACATCTTGCTGAGCCTGGGTTCCGCCCCCTTGCAGCACCGCCTTCAAGATCGCGACGTTTTCCTCCACTTCGCCGCCTCGCAGGGCAGAGGTTGGCGCAAATTCTAGCCCCAATTTTTTAGGATCAAGGGTGATCGACTCTAGCTGTCCCTGGTTCAAAACAGCGAGATAGGTGGTGTCGGCCAATCCTGCTTCATCGAGTTTTTCGCGCCCGTGGAGGACAATGGCGTGCGATCGCCCCAGCGTTTGCAGCGCCTCAGCCATGATATCGACCAGGCTGTCGTCAAACACCCCAATCACTTGGCCTGTCACGGGCAGAGGGTTGACGAGCGGCCCCAGGAGATTAAACACCGTCCGCACTTTGAGGGTTTTGCGGAACGGCACCACCGATTTCATGGCGGGGTGCCAACCGGGGGCAAACAGGAAGGTAATTCCCACTTCTTGAACGGCGGCCTGCACCTTTTCTGGCGGGGCACTCAGGTTAATGCCCAGTGCTTCCAGAACATCGGCAGACCCGACCTTGCTAGATGCTGCACGATTGCCATGCTTGGCGACCGCAATTCCTGCCGCTGCCGCCACAAATGCCACCGTGGTCGAAATATTGAAGGTCGAGGCTCCATCTCCCCCCGTGCCGCAGGTGTCGATTAGGGGAGAAGGCGGCGACGCCAGGGGCATTTGTCCGCCTAGTGACTGACCCTGAAGGACTTGAGCCATGCCTGCCAATTCTGAGGCTGAAACGCCCTTCGCCTGAATCGCCGCCAGAATCGCCCCTGATAGCACCGGAGGAATCTCTTCTGCCAGCCAGCCCTGCATCAAAACGGCAGCTTGTTCTACAGAAAGAGATTGACGATCGAGCAACTGCTGGAGAACGGTAGGCCAATCACGGGTGGCGATCGCCTCAGCGGATGGGGAGGGGCTAGAAGAAGTACTCATGAATTTTGGATTTTAGAGTTTGGACTTTAGACTCGACAATGCCGGGGCTGACAAATTCTAGTCTCGAAAATTTGGCATCGAAGTGAATGTACACCCATCTGGCTTTTCTTTCCAATGTTCGGACTAGCCAATGTTTGGACTAGCCAATGTTCGGACTAGCGGTGCATATTGGGGAATCATATCTGGTTTACGGATTTACACCTTACGTCTGATGTGAATGGATTTGTCTCGAAAGGCTTCACTGCAAGCATTGCAAGAATCTAAAACGCTAATCTACATTAGGCGTTCCATTTAGGCGTTCCATACTAGGCGTCCCATTATAAATATCGGCTCTGATCCTTTTGGCTTGTTGTTTCTAGCCGATGTAAGACAATCAGGCGAATCTATCTATTACACGCTATTACACGGCAAGTTCTCTGCCTACGTCGCACTATTGCTGTCAGGCAAGACTCCAACATCACAAGTGCTCAATTTTTTGACCATCCAAACTCCTCTAAAACCTGAATGGATCAACGGCGGATCACCCAATGGCATGAAGCGTTTGAGGAGCATTAAAAGACATAGTGTCGCCAAGGGTAGATTCTTCTTTAACTGATGCAGAGAAGATTGTGATACGAAGTGAAGTGACGGAAACATCGACTGGGAATCTCATCAGACTCCTCTCGGCTGGGGTGACGGTAGACGGCCTAAACCCATAACAGCTTTCTTGAAACAGGTCGATCACAAGGTAAATGCTGGGAAATCAATCTGTTTCCTTCACGTTCTTGTCGAGTGAGGGAAAGCGTAGCTATCGCTATACATAGCCACCAACCGTAACCACCAATCGTAACTACCAACCGTGCTTGTTCTCATGTCGCTCGACACCGTCCTATTTTCAATCGGTGCTAGATTGAACCCACAGATTGACCCACACATTGCACTGCTTCAACTCGTTGTCTAGTTACACGATGTCCTGAATGATCTTTCCAGCGAGTGAGCATTCAGCGAGATATCTAGGGTAGTTTGAATGGGCTGCACATCATTATTGTTTTTGTAGATTATCAACTCCGAATTATTGCTCCGCATAACGCAAGGTCATGACCACAGAATCGACTGCTCAAGCTTCTGAACAGGCTCAACCCATCAGTACCGGAACCTTGAAAAAAGAGTCTTCGGGGAATTGGCTCTGGGGCATTTTGGCCATACTCCTGATTGGCGGGGGTGGATTTCTCCTGTGGCGCACGTTTTTTGCCGGAGGGCCACCTCAAGGCATGATGCAGGGTGGCCCAATTCCTGTACAGCTTGACCCAATCGAGTCTGAGCCTGTGCAGCAGACATCAGGGTTCATCGGTGTCTTAGACGCTCAGCAAGGGGTCGTGCTAAAGCCTGAAATTGATGGGCGGATTACCCAAATTTTTGTCTCGTCTGGGGCTACGGTTTCTCCGGGCACTCCTATTTTAGAAATCAGCCCTGATCGTAGTCGGGCAGAGCTAAATGCGGCTCAAGCGAATATCGGCGCGTTTCGATCGGCTCTCACAAGTGCTGAAGCCCAGCTCCGAGCGGCAGAATCTGAGCGCGTCAGCGCCAGAGCTGAGTTGGATTTGCAGAATGAAGATTTGGTCAGAACTGAGACTCTTGTAGAAGAAGGGGCGCAGGCTCAACAGGCGCTTGACCGTGGATTGCGCGATCGCGACAGGGCTCAGGCTGCGCTTAACGCGGCTATTGATCGGGTCGATGCGTCGAGGGCGGCAGTTTCAGAAGCGAGATCGGCTCTTCAACAAGCTGATTCTCAGGCGTCAGCGGTTCGCGAAGATTTCGACGATACCCAAGTCATCGCTCCTATCAGTGGGGTGTTAGGCAATATTCCAGTCAAGTTGGGCGACTATGTGGAAGTCGGCGATGAGCTAATGACTATCACCCAAAATCAAAACCTTGACCTTGAGATTGCGATTCCGATTGAGCGGCGTGCTGAGCTACGGATAGGGCTTCCCGTAGAGATTCGCCAGCCAAATAGCGACCAGGCGATCGCCACAGGCCGAATCAGCTTCATTTCGCCTCAAGTCAATGCAGCGACTCAGTCTGTGTTGGTGAAAGCATCTTTTCAGAATGCGGCAGGGCTGTTGCAAGACGACCAGCGGGTTGAAGCTCAGGTGATTTGGTCGGAGAACCTAGGGGTGAGAGTTCCGGCAACGGCTGTGTCGCGGCTGGGAGGGCAAAACTTTGTCTTTGTGGCTGAGCGGCAACCCGATGCGGCTGATGGAGAACCTCAACTCATTGCCCGTCAGCGTCTCGTCACCCTGGGCGACTTGCAAGACAACTCTTACGAAGTGCTAGACGGCGTAGAGGCGGGTGAAACGCTGATTGTTTCTGGCATTTTGAATCTGTCTGATGGCGCTCCCATCATGCCCCAAGAAGAAGGGGAGGCTGCACCTCCGGGTGGGCCACCGTCTTAAAGAACGATGTGTGAACTCGATTCAATCACTTTGACGAGTTCGTGGATCTATGAGCGGGCGATCGCCCCTCCCTAGACCCCCTCGAATCTACCCCATCGAACCGCTCTGTTAAATCGCGCTATTCACCTGTTGCTGCTCACCCCCATCTCCCATGTTTGTTGATTTCTTTATCAAACGCCCGGTATTTGCGACTGTTTGTGCGCTGATTATTCTGATCATTGGCGCAGTTAGCGTTCCTACCCTGCCCATCGCGCAATATCCCGATATCAGCCCAAAGCAGGTTACCGTTAGCGCAAACTATACGGGAGCCGATGCCCGCACGGTCGAAGATGCCGTCACCACCATTTTGGAGCGGGAAATCAACGGGGTTGAGGGGATGCGCTACATGACCTCCTCCAGCACCAACAGCGGCACTAGCTCGATCACCGTGACCTTCGACGGCAGCTACGATCAAGACATTGCCGCCGTAGATGTTCAGAACCAGGTCTCGATTGCTGAAGCCCAATTGCCCGAAGAAGTCAATCGCAACGGGGTCACCGTCACCAAAGAGTCCAGCAGCATTCTGATGGGTTTTGGCCTCTACAGCCCTGAGCAGAGTTATGACGATACATTTCTCAGCAACTATGTCGATCTCTACATTGTCGATGCCCTCAAGCAAATCAACGGCGTGGGCAATGTCCAGATTTTTGGCGAACGCCAATATGCCATGCGAGTGTGGCTCAACCCCAATCAGCTCGCCAGTCGAGGCTTAACGGCAAACGATGTGGTCGAAGCGCTGCGAGAGCAAAATATTATCATCGGAGCCGGACGACTCGGTCAGCAGCCTGACCCTGATGCCCAATATCAGATTGACCTGCGGGCGGTAGGGCGGTTTACCGAGGTGTCTCAGTTTGAAGACCTGATTGTGAGTACGTCAGAGACTGGAACGCTCACTCGCCTGACGGATGTCGGTCGAGTGGAGCTGGGCGCTGAAAACTATGACTCGTTTTTGCGATTTCGGGGCAATGAGGCCGTTGGCTTAGGTATTTATCAGATCCCTGGCAGCAACGCACTTCAGGTTGCCAGCGGGGTCAAAGCCAGAATGGCAGAACTGGCGGAAGATTTTCCTCCAGATATGGCCTATGACATTGGCTTTGATACGACAGACTTTGTGCAGCAGTCGTTGGTCGAGGTGGTAAAAACCCTCGTCCAGGCGGTGCTGCTGGTCGTCTTAGTGATTTTTATCTTTTTGCAAGATTGGCGCACGACGATTATTCCTGCGGTGACGATTCCGGTCTCCCTGATCGGGACGTTCGCCTTTGTGAAAATCTTTGGATTTTCGATCAATAGCCTGACCCTGTTTGGCCTCACCCTAGCCACAGGCATGGTGGTGGATGACGCGATTGTGGTTGTGGAAGATATTTCTTCCAAAATTCAAAAGCGAGACATGAACCCGGCTCAGGCGGCGATCGCCTCCATGAAGGAGCTGACCGGAGCCGTGATCGCGACATCTCTCGTCTTGATGGCGGTGTTTATTCCCGTAGCGTTTTTCCCCGGCACCACAGGGGCGCTGTATCGGCAGTTTGCCTTAACCATTGCGTTTGCGATCGTCCTTTCAACGTTCAATGCCCTCACCCTAACGCCAACCCTGTCGGGACTCTTGCTGCGGCGCAACCCTCATATGGGAGGATGGCTGGGGCGCATTTTTGATTGGGTCAACCAAGGGCTCGACTGGGTCAGCCGTCGTTACGAGTCTATTCTGGGGAGTTTGGTCAGTCTGCGATATCTGGTGCTGGCCGTGTTTGCGGGGCTACTCGTCTTTACTTTCTGGCTTTACAACTTTGTGCCATCGGCATTTTTGCCCGATGAAGACCAGGGCTATTTCATTACGATTGTGCAGGGGCCAGAAGGCACGTCGCTGAACTACACCAGCGACGCCATGCGTCAGATTGAGGAAGCCTATCTAGAACGCCCCGAAGTGCTGGCCACGTTTGCAGTCGGCGGGTTTGGATTTAGCGGCAGCACGGCCAATAGTGCCATCATTTTCACCACCCTGATTCCTTGGTCTGAGCGCCATGCCCCAAACCAGTCGGCTCCAGCGATTATTGGTCAGGTTCAGGGAATGCTCTCTCAAATTACAGAAGTGCGAGCGTTTGCAGTCAACCCACCCTCCATTCAGGGTTTAGGTAGCTTTGGAGGGTTTCAGTTTCAGCTCCAAGATCGACGAGGAAGCTTGTCAATCGGGCAGCTCGTACAGACGATGGGCCAGTTTTTGGGTGCAGCAAACTCCCAAGAGAGCCTGCTGGGCGTCTTTAGTACCTATGGTGCCAACACGCCTCAGATTGAAATTGAGGTCGATCGCAACCGAGCGAAGGCGCTTCAGGTTGACATTGATGATATTTTCTCGGCTCTGCAAACCTATATCGGTTCTCGCTACGTCAACGATTTCAACCTAGGACGACGGACGTATCGAGTCTATGTCCAGGCTGATGCACAGTTTCGCTCGACTCCAGATGACATCTCACAAATTTATGTGCGATCGGGGCTAGATGAGATGATTCCGCTCAGCAATCTGGTTCAAATGACAGAGACGACAGGAGCCCAAGTCATCAACCACTACAACGGTTTCCGCTCGATTGAAATTAACGGCAGTGCGGCTCCAGGCTACAGCTCTGGCGACGCGTTGCAGACTATGCAGCAGGTTGCCGAG
Source organism: Elainellaceae cyanobacterium (assembly GCA_049647405.1). Taxonomy (GTDB): domain Bacteria; phylum Cyanobacteriota; class Cyanobacteriia; order CAKZMO01; family CAKZMO01; genus CAKZMO01. The sequence goes on from JBARXP010000092.1 coordinate 14,947, forward strand.
CAAGTGCTTCCGGCAGGTGTGGGGTATCAGTGGTCGGGCACGGCTCTTGAAGAGATTGAGTCAGGCGGGCAAGCTCCGTTGATCTTTGCCCTGGGCTTGGTTTTTGTGTTCTTGGTGTTGGCAGCGCAATATGAAAGCTATGTTGACCCTGCGATCATCATGTTTGCGGTGCCGCTAGCGATCATGGGGGCGCTGATTGCTCAGACCATGCGCGGCATGTCGAATGATGTCTACTGCCAAATTGGCCTCGTCATGTTGATTGGTCTGGCGAGTAAAAACTCGATTTTGATTGTGGAGTTTGCCAATCAGCTTCGCGATCAGGGGTTCTCTGTTGTGAAGGCGGCTCTAGAAGCGTCAAAACAGCGTCTGCGACCCATTTTGATGACGGCGATTTCGACCTTGAGCAGTATTTTTCCACTGACGATCGCCACGGGTGCAGGCTCGGGCAGTCGTCAGTCCCTGGGAACGGCGGTGTTTGGCGGCATGTTGATTGCTACGTTTTTGAGTCTTTTCGTCGTCCCCATTCTGTATATCATCATCAAATCATTGACGCTAAAGATGATGCCTGGAGATGATGATGGTTCGTCTGGCTCTGCGGGTTCTGACCTAGAGCCAGGTTCTTACTCAGGCAACGGATCGGATGGTCATTCAGGCAATGGAGCCGGATCTGAATCTGGAAAAGACGCTGAGGCGATACGGGCTACGCCCAGGCAAGCCAACGCCCGTTCTCAACCAAGTGGCTAAGGTTCTTGAGCGACCGAATTTCTTGTCCCAGAATAATCAGGACTGTAAAAAGCTCGACAGGCGAGAGTTCCAGTTTCCGGTCGGAATGATCTGACCGCCCCAGCGCTCCGCTTGCTCCTCTGTCATCAGATAAGTCCAGGCTTTGCCTAACGCTTGATTTTGAGGCGTAAACACTTCTAGCTCAACCCGCTCATATTCATTCTCAGCGGCGGGACGATGGGGATCATAGTCTTCTAATTCGTCGAGAATATCTAACAACTGCGAGTCATCGAACTCCAGCACCACGCCATGAACCGGAGAAGACCCCGGCGTCATGGCAGGGTAGCCCATCGGCAAGTCGAACAGTTGACCGTAGGCGATCGCCTCTTCATGACGGAGAATGCGCCCAGCACAATATCGCTGGTAATTGCTCTCTCCAGGCTTGAGAGTGCCGTACACAAAGACTCTGACTCGACGGTCTGCGCTTTTGGAGTTCGCCATATGTTTTGTTTTGTCTAGCTGTGGTGAATCCAATAGCCCCAAACAGCAGATGAGTAAGCAATATTACTGCTAATGATAGACTTGAAGCAAATCACCTAGTTGCTGCGGAGAGGTCAGGATGAACACAGAGTTCGCTCAAGTTTTTGAGTTAACCCTCTCAGAAAAATTGCAATTGCTGGAAGATTTATGGGACAGCATTTCTCAAGCTCCAGAACAAATTCCTGTGCTTGACTGGCAGAAAGAAGAACTCGCCAAGAGAAAAGCTACCTATTTGCAGAATCCTGACTCAGGTAGTTCATGGGAAGCAGCCAAAGAGCGAATTCGCAACGGACAGTATGGTGCGTAGAAATCTGATTGTTCTGCCGGAAGCAGAACAGGACGTTGCTCAAGCCTATATCTGGTATGAAGAACAAGAACTCGGTTTGGGCGAAGAGTTTTTTCGCTGCGTCGATGCTTGCATTCAACTCATCCGACGCAACCCAGATCTGTATCAGGTAGCGCATGAAACCTATCGAAGGGGTGTCGTTCGGCGCTTTCCTTACGTTGTCTTTTATGAGCATTCAGCCACAACAGTTATTATTTATGCCGTTTTTCACTGCTCTCAAAATCCGAAGAAATGGCGAAGTCGGTTGTCGCAGGAATAGCCGAGCGCAGCAGAACTGAGCCGTTATGTATGCGGTTTGGTCTGACAGTTTTGCGTTCAAATTTTTCTGTAAAAAAATAGACTTGCATCACTCAGAAAGTTCGTTTGAGGGGTCTTTTCTATTTTGGGGAGGTTGCGTTTAAATAAAACCAATTCACCTTTCATCCAGCTTTTGTGATGACTCAGCCGACCCAGCCTAATTCATTGTCTCAGAATTCCGAGATGCCAACGTCGTCCCAGATATCGGCGACAAAGGATGATTGCGCCCAGGTGTTGTCGGCATGGCGATACGGGCTACGCCCAGACAAGCCAACGCACGACATCTCCCGCGAAGAGGCGATCGCCCGTCTCGTAGAGCTAGGACAATCCACCGCTCCAGCCTTTGGCATCGAACCTGAGACGTATCCCGATTGGGTTGATCAGCAGCTTGACGGGTACGACGATTTTTTTGAATCATTTTGTGGCCTCTGTCAAAACTCTCTCAAAATCTCGCCGTATCCCGTCTCAACCCTGTGGAGCTTTTGGATGCCTTTGGCATGGAGGCTAGAGCAACTGAGAAACCAGAGCGATCGCCCCATTATCCAAGGAATTTTAGGAGGACAGGGCACGGGGAAGACAACACTGGCGCTGGTGCTGACGGCGCTGTTGGAACACCGGGGATATCGGGTCTGTGGCGTCTCGATCGATGACCTCTACAAAACCTATGCCGAACGGCAAGCGCTGATGCAGGTCGAGCCTCGACTGCGGTGGCGAGGCCCACCGGGAACCCATGATGTTGAGCTGGGCTTGCAGGTGTTGCGCCAGTTTAAGCAGGGTGATAACCAAGCACTCATAGAGGTACCGCGATTCGATAAGTCTTTGCATGGGGGAGAGGGCGATCGCATTGCTCCAGAGCAGGTTGAGGCGGCAGATATCATTTTGTTTGAAGGCTGGTTTGTGGGGGCGCGACCCATTGACCCCGCCGCGTTTGACACCGCTCCGCCCCCGATTCAAGCAGAGAGCGATCGCCAGTTTGCCCGCTCGATGAACGAGCGTCTGCGAGACTATCTGCCCCTGTGGAATGAGCTAGATAGCCTGATGGTGCTCTACCCGAGCGACTATCGGCTGAGCCAGCAGTGGCGACAGCAGGCCGAGCACAAGATGAAGGCTACGGGCAAGTCGGGCATGTCAGATGAAGATATTCAGGCGTTTGTGGAATATTTTTGGCGATCGCTCCACCCAGAACTGTTCATCACGCCTCTGCTGAGCCAGCCCGAATGGGTTGATCTGGTGGTCGAGGTCAATTCAGACCGCTCGATCCGCACCATTTATCAACCTGAAGCATGAACATCTGTTCAACAGGTTACTCAATGAACTACGCTTTTTCTGTAATGAGCAATCAGATATGAAACGGGTTTTTACGATATAGAAATCCTAGTTGATTTATTTATTCAGCAAACATCTCGGCTAAGATATCAAGCAGCATTTTCTGCTCATCTTGATTGATTTGCCCCAGCTTTTTGACCAATCGCCTTTTATCGATTGTCCGAATTTGATCTAAAATAATTTGCCCACTCTTTCCCTGAAATTGACACCGAATACGAGTCGGATACGCTTTACTCGTCGTCGTCATCGGGGCAATGATAATCGTTGAGATATAACGATTCATCTCGTCCGGTGAGATGACAACACAAGGTCGTGTCTTCTGAATTTCGTTGCCAATCGTAGGGTCTAGATTGACTAGAAAGACATCAAAACGCTTGACTACCAATCCCATTCAGACTGTTCCCATTCAGTAGTAGTGGCTTCATCTAGAAGCGCATCGTCGTGATGCTTCGCCATTTCCGCAAAAGCCTCATCCCATCCTGCACGCAAGCCTTGCGCCGTACGAATCGTAAGGCAATTCCCTTGCACTTCAATTTCAACGTCTTTATCAATACCGCTCTGCTCCAAGAGGAGCTTGGGAATGCGAACGCCCTGAGAGTTACCAATTTTAACGATTCGAGTTCTAATAGCACTGCCCATAGGATGCTTAGAAAAACAGCATGTAATCACATTGTATTTACATGCAAGATCCTTGTCAACGTAGAGTTTCAAAAGAGCTGACTTGAACTAACAGTTTGATCGAGCAATCACAGTCGCCCCAACTCCCGCAGATTTTTCAAGTCAAGCTCAAAATTCTCCACGTCGTAGGAGTAGAGGGGAATGTTTTGCTGCTTGAGGAGTTGACGAAAGGCGTGGGGTGGCATCTCCGCTAGTTGGCTGGCATAAGCCAGGGTTAAACGACCGTTTTGAAACAGGTGTAATGCGATTTCTTGGCGAAATTCACTTGGGGTAAACCGGGATGCTTGCAGGATTTCGTCGGAAATGATGACACTCATGGGATGATGACCTCGCTAGGCATAATTTTAGGGTGACTTCTCTCTATTGCTTATGCGGCTATGACCATTTTCGCATGTGGGCAGGGTAGCGGGAGGGTAGCGGTAATATTGGGCGATCGCACTCCATTAGAAATGAAAGATGCGTCACTGATGCACTCTACAAGATGGCGATCGCACTGTTAGCTGGCGGCTCTACTTTATGATCAATCATCACTGCTAGATTCAAGGTTTTGTGCCATCTCATACCCAACCGTGCGGGCAGCCGAATCAGAGCTTTGCAGGAGTGCTTTTGATACACTTTGCTGTTCAGCTTGGCTACGGTTCTGACTCAATTTGTATGTCCCTTCTAAGCGTGTCACGGGCATTTCAAAACCCACAATTCCATTCATCATCCCTTCACGAAATTGATGAGATAAACTACGCCAATGCGATTGGAAGTCTGCTTCATATGTGCCAATCATCTCATTGATCATTCTGTCCATCAGTTCCTGCGAATCATTCAGGGTGATGATTTGAGGAAAACCATACGCATGAACTGCAATATAGTTCCAGGTTGGGACACTCTCACGCTTCTCATATAAGGTTGGAGAAACATAGGCGTGTGCTCCAGTAAAGATGGCGAGTGATTCAGATGTCTCAAAGCTGTGCCATTGAGGATTTGGTTTAGCAAGATGACCAGTCAGTTTAACAACGTCTTCTTGAATGGTGACAACTAAAGGAATATGTGAAGCGAAAGGAATGTCATCTACAATCGACACCAGTGTTGCAAAACTATTAGCCTTCATAAAGGCAACAAGTTTATCAACATTATCTTCCTGAAAAGTTGTAGGTCTGTACATGGCGATGCGATCTCTTTATGTCGATCTCTTTGTCAGGTTCTCAACCATGATAGCAAGAGAATTTCACTTAATTGAAGCTTAACCCTCTTTCATTATTCTCTCTAGATAAACATTTGAAACCCTTATTTTTCATGACTTTTCTCAATTTAGGCGTGGGTTGGGTTGAGGAGTTAACCCCAGCCTACAAAAAAGGCGATCGCACTCTATTAGAAAGGAAACGTGCGTCAATGACGAACCCTACAAGATGGCGATCGCACTGAAGATTTACGGAAGTCGTCAACTTAATCCTCAGCATCAAGGTTAATATACAGATTTCAGACCGCCTAATTCCCCTCTCAGGGGTAAACAAGTAGACACCATCTACCTATTTAATAATTGGCTGAAAAAAGATTAAGTGGTGTGCTTCTAGTCATACTTATTTATGTGGAAAGAATGTCAGAGCTAATATTTCGTAAAGCAATACTCAGGCATCAGCGTGGAAATAATAGTGCCAATCTGATTTGGGGGCCTCCACTGCCTGAAGAGTACGACAAGTTGATTGAGAATGGTTGTAAAGAGCTACACAAGCTTGGCTATTTTGCTAATCCTTTCCCTGAAGGAGATGGAATAACACTAAAACATCCAAAATACCTGCCAAACAATGTACTAACCGATGTTCGTTCCATCTTTCCTTGGCTTGATACCGTAGACGGGGTACTCTCTACAGCTAGTCTTTACGGGGATGAAATTGCACAATGTACTATTTTAGTTCCGGTTGAAAGGCTACTACTAACTGTCGAAATCGAAGCTAAGCCATACCGCTTTATTCCTGCTCTTAGTTATGACAGTGATCCTGATCTGCATCCATGGCTTGAATATTTATCTGCATCAACTGCCGAGGCTATTCTAGAAGAACGAAAATTATCTGAAGATAAAGGTTCTTTAGGTATTTCACGGGTAGATATTCTGCTCACATATCCCCTAGTTGAAGCATTAGTTAGTATTCCATACAGTGAAATCTGTACAGCTCATGAGTATCCCGACGGGATGAGTCCGCTACTTCGTCGTTGCTCAGACTATGCTGATCGCGGAGTCGATCTGCTGCGTCTAGAGCAGTGCGATTATCAACAGCTCGAACGTTTACCAGGTATTGCTGGTCAACTTCTTGACGGTTTTCATGCTGCCTATGTTATTCCACCATTAGACAGTCCTTTTAAGCCCCGACTCTACTGTCATCTGGTCAGTCCATTTCAGGTTATTCCTAATTGGCTAGGACTAGATATTGAGACTGGGTTGAGTGAGAGAAGTTGTGATCTTGGTCAGCTTATATGTGAACCAAGCCAACATGAAATGTATCAACGTGTACGTGGTGCGGTTCGAGCTATTGGACAAGCTTTCTACATGTTGACACCTGAATCACGCTTTCTTAGTTTAGTTTTTGCTCTTGATGGAATATGCTCACCTAAGAGACGCTGGACAGGAATTGCTCATCATGCTTATATCGCTGCTGTAGGTGCTGATGAAGATAGCTGCAAATTCAATTCTCTTCTGCAGGAATTTTATGACTTGTATTCAAATGTTCGGAATCCGATCGTACATCGAGGTAGCTCATTTATAGAGCTTAATTTTTCTTCAAGCCAAATCTCCAATACCTCTAATAGAATAATGTCTCTCTTATATAGTTGTATTAATACAATTATTCGTCGTAGGTTAACTGCTGTAGACGATTTTCGTGATGATATTCTCAGAACACTTCAATCCCAAAAATTTCAAATTGTACTGAGACACTTCGTCGATAAGCTCAAAATCGCCCAGCCCAATAACAAATCCATTAAGATGCCAAAATGGTAAGCATAAGGATTTCTGGTAAGTAGGTAGTCTTAATTCTTCGGCAGGATGTGTTAGCGCTAGCGTAACGCATCAAATCCTTACCCAATGGTGCGTTACGGCTTCGCCTAACGGCACCCTACACCGACGATTATTTATGTCCACCTACTTAATCGTAAAATGATAGTTACAGATCGTTGAGAGGCACAGCTTCCATGCAAACTCTTACCTTCGAACTGCCTCAAGATATTACCCTCCGCGTTTCCCGAGAAGAGTTCTGGGCGATCGCCACAGTTAATCGTGACTTACGATTAGAGCGAACTGCAGACGGAGAATTAATTGTGAATCCCCCCACAGGTGGTGAGTCTGGCCGTCGCAATATCAAGATTGGGCGTTATCTTGACGAATGGACTGACCGCTATGGCGGTGTCTGCTTTGATTCATCTAGTGGTTTCGAGCTGCCCAATGGGGCAACGCGATCGCCCGATGCGTCTTGGGTCAGCCGTGAGCGATGGGACACCCTGTCTCAAGAAAAGAGAGAAGGTTTTGTTCCGTTATGCCCCGACGTTGTGGTTGAGCTGCGCTCAAAAACTGACAGCCTTCCGACATTACAGGAAAAAATGCGGGAGTACATTGATAGCGGCACTCGTCTAGGCTGGCTCATCGATCCCCAGAATCAACGTGTGGAGATTTATCGCGGTGAAACGGAGGTTGAGGTTTTAGAGCAGCCGACACAGCTTTCCGGAGAGGATGTACTTCCTGGCTTTCTCCTAAATCTGCAAAGCATCTTATAGGTTTTTGAACTCGCTGTGGTGCTAGCGTTCTGAAATCGCCAACGAAATCAGAAGGCATGATTTGCTAGCCTTCAAATCCCCCCTAGCCCCCCTTAAAAAAGGGGGAACCGGAATCAAAGTCCCCCTTTTTTCTAGCGTTAGCGGCGCGGAGCGCGGGGATTTAGGGGGATCAGTCTTGTTCGAGCGTGTTGTTTAATACTTTTCAAACATCCTCTAAGAGTTTCGTTCGTCTGAAGGGAGGCGAGCCTGATCAGACCCCGAAATTCTGGCCTTCATATTGGCGAGTTCATCGTCGATGTCGCCGCCCTGTTCAAGCTCGGCAAATTTAGACTCCAGATCTCCACCGCTGTTGAGTTCGGCGATCGCCCCTGCTTCGGCTTCCATCTGATTGACGCGATCTTCCATGCGCTCAAAAGCAGCCGTGGAAGTCCCGCTACCTAGCCCACCCAGCATTTCGTTAAGCTGTTGTGACGCTTTTGCAGAACGAGCCCGAGCAATGTACATATCCTTTTTGGTCTTCGCTTCGGATAGCTTGCTCTCCAGCTTGCGCATGTTGTCTTTCATCTGGGTCACAACACCGTCTTGCTGTTGAAGCTGACCGTTGAGCGCGTTGGCTGTTTCCATGTAAGATTTACGGCGAGCTAGAGCCTCTCTTGCTAAAGACTCGTCACCCTTTTGCATTGCCAATTCAGCCCGTCGATACCACTCTTCTGCAACAGATTCTGACTGACTGGCCTGCCGCTGGGTGCGCTTTTGGGTGGCGATCGCCTGAGCTACAGACTGCCGCAGTCGAATCAGATCGTCTTCCATATCAGTGACGGTCTGATTCAAGATTTTTTCAGGGTCTTCTGACCGACCAACCAAATCGTTAATCGTTGCCCGAATGACCCGTGATATCCGGTCAAATAGACCCATAGCAGTGACTCTCCCGTAACGCTGGCCAATCCTTCATGGCCTTATCGTAGCGCAAGCAAGGGCTCTCATCGAAATGTCAGACTATGGCCTCAACCCAGCCTCAATCCTGAATTTGTGCCGGAATCCCCTGGTTATTGAGTTCTTCCACCAAATCTTGAGCCCCTTGCGGGCTGCTAAACGCGCCCATTTGCACTTGCGCGCCTCCAGGAGAGTTGCGGACATAGGCTCCAGAGACGGCTTCCTGAGCTTGTTCGAGACTGCTGTCGCCCGTATATGGCGTCACAACATAGACGTAATCTTCCTGGGAGGCAGGAGCACTGGCTGTCGCCGCATTCGAAGAAGGCGCTGGAGTCGCTGAGCTAGAACCACTAGAGTTATTTGAGCTAGGACTCGGAGCTGCGGGTGCCGTCGCAGACCTAGATCGAGGACTGGGCTGAGAGGTATTGGATGGGGTAGGGTTTGATCGGGGGGTAGAACGTGCCGGAGCCGGAGCCGGGGCAACTCGGGGCAGAGCTGCTGCTGGCTGGGGTGCGGCTTGAGGAGCAGTTCTAGCGGGAGCCGGGGCGGGGGCTGCTCTGCGAGCAGGTTGAGCCGGGGCAGGAGTGACCGTCGAGGGCTGGCTGGCTGAGGTTGAAGGAACGGCAACGGTGGGCAGTTCTCCATTCTCAGACGACAGCTCAGATGACGGTGCAGTATCGCTCTCAGCTTCACCATCAGTTCCCTCAGCCGGATTTTCCAAGTACCCTAAATCGCGCTCAGAGGGAATGCTGCTCAAGCGGTTGAGGTTGAGGGGGTCAAACTCAGTGGAGGATAGGTCAGGGGAAATGCCGTCAGGTCGCCCTGATGCGGTGCCATCGCTAACTGAGCCTGGGGCGTCGTTAGATGGAGACGTGAGTCGGGTCACCACAGAAGGATTGACTACCAAATAGCCCAAGGTTGCGCTCGACAAAATCAGCAGCATGACCGAGCCGACGCCTAAGGGAGTCAACAAACTCGCCAACAGACCAGGAAAACGGTCTGACTTTTGCGCGGCTGGCTCGGGCTCTGGGAAAGGAGTATGGAGGTCTTCTAAGCTCCGCAGCAGTTCTTCTGACGACTCCAGATAGCCATCGGGAGCAGGGTTTGAATGGGGGGCTGGGGCAGCACTCTGCGCCGCCGCGAAATGAGTCATGTTGGCGTGGAGGGAAGCCTCCTCTTCAGCAGGAGCAGGAGCAGGAGGTAATGGAGCCTGGGTCGCCTGGGTCGCCTGAGATGGGGCGATCGCCAATGACTCAGGTGACTCAGACGGAGACTTTCCGGCGAGTGCTGCGACATAGGCCATCGCTTGCTGGCGCGATCGCTGAACTCGCCCTGGCGCTTGGCGTCGATATCGAGCCAGCTCTTCCTCCATGTCGATATCTAGGCTCCCGAGAGCCGTCTGAAGAACGGCATGAAGATGTGTTGAGTTGCCCACAGGGCCAGAGGGCAGGTCGTAGCCATCGGGCGTTGATGTGGATGGCTGAGCCTGGGATTCGAACTGCGATTCGGGCTGATAGTTTTGTTGCTTATTCATACACTTCTGCTGCTGCCAAGATAGTGGCTTCGTGTACTTCCACGACTCCAGGAGTTGACCCAATTATACGGCGGCGGTCTCTTTCCTGCTACTCATTGCGAGTGATGCAGATGGTGCAGACTCAGCCGATGACTAAACCTGTAGTGCTCTACGACGTGATTTGTTCTAGCTCAGTTCCAGAACAATTTTTTTAAGATTAGACGGAGATAAAAGTTCTCCGTTTCAATTGTCGTATCGGTTGATATAGTGCATGGGTGAGATTTCTGATGTAGCCCCAACGATGAGTAATAAACGCTGATTGTATGAAATATCAACTGATAGCCGCTCTAGTCGCGATCGCCCTTCCCCTAACAGCTTGCGCTTCTACCCCTGACGATACCTCCTCCTCGACTGGCAATAGTGAGACTGAGGTTCAGCCTTTTGTCACGGGGGCGATTCCTGACCAAGATCCCGAAAAGCTGCAGCGGCTTTATTCGAAGCTGGCGGATTATCTAGAGGCAGAGTTAGGCATTCCGGTCGAGTATCAGCCCGTCACCGATTACACCGCTGCGGTCACAGCATTTAAGGTGGGCGACCTGGATATGGTCTGGTTTGGCGGCCTGACTGGTGTGCAGGCGCGGCTTCAGGTCGATGGGGCAAAGGCGATCGCCCAGCGCGACATTGATGCCGAATTTCAGTCGGTGTTTATTGCCAATGCCGACAGCGGCATCGAGCCGTTTGAAGACGTGAGCGGATTGGAAGCATTGCGCGATCGCACTGTCACCTTTGGCAGCGAGTCTTCTACCTCGGGGCGGCTGATGCCTCAATATTTTTTGCAGCAGGCGGGGGTTTCTCTCGACGACTTCAAAGGAGAGGTAGGTTTTTCGGGTTCCCACGATGTCACCATTGAATTGGTAGAGGCGGGAGCTTACGAGGCAGGGGCTCTCAACGGTCAGGTCTGGGAAGATCGGGTGGCTGAGGGCGAGGTCGATCTCGATCGGGTGCAGGTCATCTGGCGCACCCCTCCCTATTACGACTACCACTGGGTGCTGCATCCCCAGGTGGCCGAGCGCTATGGAGAAGACTTTGCCGATCGGGTGCAGGCGGCGCTGATGAGTCTCGATCCCGCCGTGCCGGAAGAGCAAGAAATTCTCGATCTGTTTGGAGCCAACGGCTTCATCGCCACTGAGAACGAAAACTATGCTCAAATTGAAGAAATCGGGCGGGCGATCGGCAAAATTCAGTAGATCCCAGTAGATCTCCGAACTAGTGCTGAGTCAATCCTAAAAAGTTACGTCTGATGTGCATGAGTTTGTACCGAAAGGCTCCGCGTTGATCGCTGCAACACCCACAAATCAATTGTGGGCTATGGGCAGCAAGTCCGTTTTAACGGACTGAGCTATTTTTGCAAGGTCACCAGCCCACTTCCAGTGGGCTTCTGATTCTAGTCCGCAATTGATTTGCGGGCGGGCGAACTGCGCAGTCAACACCCTTTCGGTCGTGCTTCAAGGACTGAAAGAATCCAAAATGCTAATCCACATTAGACGTAATTTAGGATAGCTGTGGATACTTTTTAAGTTTGACATTGCACTAGGGATGCGAAGTCATGTTCCTGTATCTGGATTGCTCACGGCATTGCTTTTCTGGTGCCTCAATCTGCCCCGAATCTTCAATCAATAGGTTGTCATCTTGAGCCTTTCCCGTTCTGCTTCCGCTCAATCTCATGCCAAATCCATCATGGTTCCAGCTTTAGAGCTGAGCCATGTCAGCCATCGGTTTGGCAAGTTTGAGGCGCTATCTGATATCAGTTTGCGGATTGAAGCGGGCGAACGGGTCGCTCTGGTGGGTTCCAGCGGGGCGGGAAAGAGTACATTGCTGCGACTGATGAACGGCACCCTGATGCCAACATCAGGCAGAATTTGGCTGATGGGACAGTGTTCCGATCGCCTCTCTAGCAAAAGACTGCGGCGAGTGCAGCAGCAAATTGGCACCATCTATCAGCAGTTTCATCTGGTCAACAGCCTCCGCGTGGTTCATAACGTCAATGCGGGACATTTGGGCCGATGGCCGTTTTGGAAGGCGGCAGCGTCTTTGCTGTATCCGTTGGAAGTAGAGACAGCGGCGCGAGCCTTGGCTCAGGTCGGCATTCCCGACAAGCTCTATGCCCGTACCGATCAGCTTTCGGGGGGGCAGCAGCAGCGGGTGGCGCTAGCGCGAGTCCTGATCCAAAATCCGGCGCTGATTTTGGCCGATGAGCCGATCGCCAGCCTCGACCCCGAACTCAGCCGCAGCATCATGGATTTGCTGCGTGACTTGACCACCGAACTGGGCAAAACGCTGGTCGTCAGCCTTCATTCCGTAGACTTTGCCCGCAGTCACTGCGATCGCCTGATTGGTCTGCGCCAGGGTCGCATTCTGTTTGATGCCCCTGCCGATCAGGTGTCACCAGACATGCTGCACGCCCTCTATCAGCACGATGTTTCCGCAATGACGCAATCGTGACCTCATGGCCATGCCATCGTCTCTTCATTCTCTAGCTTCGGGTCGCCGCGTTGAGACGCGATCGCTCTGGTGGGTCGCCGCTGGGTTGGCGATCGCCCTTGCCTTTTACAGCAGCGGCATCGTCCAAAACGCCATCCAGGGCGAACTGGTGAATCTGGGCGGCTGGTCACTGGCGCGTCGGTTTTTGGCGGCCAGCCTCCACCCCGATCTCAGTCCTGAGTTTGTCCGCCTGACCCTAGAGGCCACCGGGGTCACCCTGGCTTTTGCGGTCTGCGGCACGGTGTTGAGCCTGGGGTTAGGGTTTGTGGGCGGCATTCTTTCTTCGGAAGTGTGGTGGCAAACCCTGTTTCCGACTCGGCCAGCCCTACGACGGTTGGGACGCGGGGTGCGGCTGGGGTTGGCGATTCCTCGCGCCATTCATGAGCTAATTTGGGGACTGCTGTTCGTCAATTTATTTGGCCTCGATCCGCTGGTGGGTCTGTTGGCGATCGCCATTCCCTTTGGGGCGATCGTGGCGAAGGTATTTTCTGACATTTTGGATGAAACGCCCCGCGAACCGCTCCATGCCCTCACCCACAGCGGCGTGTCGCCTTTAACCGCGTGGCTTTATGGACTGCTGCCCCAAGCCTTGCCTAACCTGCTGTCCTACAGCTTCTACCGATTTGAATGTTCTCTGCGGTCGGCAGCAGTTCTCGGCATCATTGGCGCTGGCGGATTGGGCTATGAGATTTTTCTCAGCCTCCAGTCCCTTCGCTACGAGCAGTTGTGGACGCTGTTCTATGCGCTGATTGCGCTCAATGGAGCCGTGGATATGGCGAGTGCAGCCCTGCGCCATCGCCTCGGTGCGCCCACGCGCCTCGACCTCAACCTCAAGTCCAAACAGGTATCCCGTCAAGACCTCCTCTCTGGTGCATCCAACGATCTTCAGCGGCAGGAAGCGGTGAGAACGTCAGATCATTCAATTCATTCCACTGGAATGCGGCGACCTGCTGCCGATTGGGTGCTGATCGCAGCGGCTGGGGCGATCGCCTTGCTAATTATCACCTGCTTCTCGATCATCAATGCCGACTGGGGACAGTTGGCTTCAGCGACGACTTGGGAACGGTTGGGGGCGATCGCCCAAGATATTCTGCCCGTCCAGCTCACTCGTGCTGAACTGCAAACCCTGGCACGGCTGGCTGGACAAACCCTGTCGATGTCGCTGTTGGCGATCGCGATCGCCAGTGTAGGAGGCATTGGTCTGTCTTTCGTGGCAGCCCACAACTTTTTGAAACCGGGTGGGTTGCTGCTGCCCAGTCGCCGCCCAGGATCGTCTCAAGAATCGTCTGGAATCACTGATAAATTGAGGCTTTGGCTGCTGGTCGGGCTGTCTCGGCTGTTTTTGCTGCTGTGTCGGGCGATTCCGGCTCCGATCTGGGCCTTAGTCTGCCTCTTCATCCTGTTTCCGGGCATTTTGCCGGGGGCGATCGCCCTTGCCATCCACAATCTTGGCATTCTCGGACGGCTCATGGCCGAAGGAGTCGAAAACCTAAACGCCAAGCCCCTACAGGCGCTCAAAGCCCAAGGCATCACGGCACCCCGCGTCTTTTTGTATGGCGTCTTGCCCCTGTGTCTGCCGCGATTTTTGGCCTATAGTCTCTACCGTTGGGAGGTCTGTATGCGCGAGACGGTGATTGTGGGACTGGTCGGGGCTGGAGGGCTGGGTCGCTTGTTGACCGAACAGTTGAGCAGCTTTGACTACTCAGGCGTAGCGGTGTCTCTGGTCTGCTTCGTCATCCTCACCTTCGGCGTGGACTGGATTAGTCGCCAAATGGGGCGATCGCTCCGCTAATAAGGGTGGATTCTCAAGCTTGACTCGCTCCCAATCGCTCAAATCCCCAGGCCAGTGCAGCACCGATCGCTTCGGCTAAGGTGCTGATCAGCCGATAAAGCGCCACTCCTCCGAGCAGCACCCCCGATGGCACCACGCCATCCAGCAGCGCTAACGCCGTGGCTTCAAACACACCGATGCCCCCTGGCGCACCCGGAACCACCAGGCCCAGCATCCAGGCAAGGCTAAAGGCACTCAGCAAACTGGGAACTTGAGCCAGCGACACAGGCTCAAGGGCGGCGATCGCCCAAACAAACCCCGCGCCCCGCAGTCCTAAAAAGATCAGCTCTCCCAGCAGCGGAATGAGGGGATAGTGCTTCAGCCGAACGGGGATGGCAGGCGTGGCGATCGCCATCTCGCCTTCCTGCACGGCACTCTCCGCCGCCGCATCACTCGCCGGCTCTGGACGGACTTTACTCTTGGCCTTTGCCAGCTTCTTCAGCACCGGATTCAGCACTCGCGGATGCACCAGTCCTAAGCCCAAGAGCAGTCCCACAAGCTGCAAGCCGAGGTTGATCTGCTGATTGCTGACAAATGCTACCAGTAGTGCCGAAATTGCCATCAGCAGCGGCTCCATCACCACGCTCAGTGCCGCCCCTTCTAAAGGCACGCCCATGGATTTCGCCGCCATCACCCGCCCATAAAAATGCCAAACATTCCCCGGCAGGTATTTGGCGATATTGGTTTTGAGATAGGCAAAAATGCTCCAGGTGCCCAAGGCGGCATAGCCCAGCTCGCGCAAAATCCAGCCCCAGACCCACCCCGCCCAGACATGAGCCAGCAGCGTGATGCCAAGGGCGATCGCCACATAGCCCCACCCCTGCCCATCAATGCGAATCGCGGCCACTTCTCGCCAGTGCAGCCGTAGGGTATGCACCACAAAAAACAGCGTGCCGCCCAAAATCACCCAGCGCAGATAGGGCTTCAGACGGGCGATCGCTAAGGCGAACAGCCCTTTAGATTTTGGGGAGGACTGCGAAGATTTTGAATCTTTGGCACCTGGATCTAGAGTCATGGCGTTCCTTCAGCGGTAGGGGCGATCGCCGGAGCCGTGACGATGCCTGTAAATCGCTGACGGCTAGCCGTCAAAACTGCATCATCCGATTCAGCCGTTCCTGCTGCCTCAGCTCTGGGGTCATAGCTGCCTACCACTCGTCCCACACTGCGAAACTGAGCCAGATAAGCGCGACTGACTTTGTCTAAAGTGTTATTTAATGGGTCGATATCACCATCAGCAGCTTCACTTGAATCGAGCGAATCGGGGTTACAAATCGCGTCAATGCCGATGCCGTTGCGCCCGATCGCCTTGCCAGAACTGTGAAGGTAGAGGCCGTTTCCTAAATAGATGCCCACGTGAGTCGTGCGCTCTCGACCAAAAAACAGCAAATCGCCGGGACAAGCCTCAGGGAGGGCGATCGCCTCCACGAATGCTTCTTGTTGATATGCATCGCGGGGCAGCCAGATGCCTGCAGCCAAAAACGCAGCCTGCACCAAGCCAGAACAATCGTAGTGAGGCCCCACTGCACCGCCCCAGAGATAATAGTTGGGCTGCTGCATGGCTCTCTGAGCATATTGAATCGCTGTAGGAATGCGCTGCTGAACCGTGTCTGGACTCAAAAACTGCGGTTCATAAGAAGATTCGGCAGGTGTCAAAACCTCCAACTCTTCCAGGGGAAGCCAGCCCGGATAGCCATCTTCACACAGGCGCACTTTGATCCCTGGCTCCTGCTCCAGGGTTGGCTCTGCCGTGCCATCCTGGACAGCGGTAGCCTCATCCGGCAATGCTAAGATACGCAACTGACGACCGACTACAGCCTGGGTTGACAAGCGCTCAAAGGCTGGAGAATCGTAGAGATTGAGATTGGCCTGACAGAGATATTCT
>JBARXP010000093.1:0-25062 GCA_049647405.1 Elainellaceae cyanobacterium
AGTTGGGAGTAGAGCCCTGCTTGGTCGAGCAATGTTTGGTGGTTGCCGATTTCAACAATTCGTCCTTGCTCCATCACGACAATGCGGTCTGCATTGCGAATGGTGGAGAGGCGATGGGCGACCACAAACGTGGTGCGTCCTTGCATGAGATGCTCTAGTGCTTCTTGAATCTGGATTTCAGTCGCGGTATCTAGAGCTGATGTCGCTTCATCTAAAACAAGAACTCGCGGATTGCGGATGAGGGCACGGGCGATCGCCAACCGCTGCCGCTGGCCTCCCGAGAGTTTCATGCCTTCTTCCCCGATACGGGTGTCGAGCCCGTTGGGCATTGCCTCGATGAACTCCAGAGCATTGGCATCGGCGATCGCCTGATGCAGCTGCTCGTCTTGAATGTCTTGTGCGCCATACATGACGTTTTCTCGCACGGTTCCCTGAAACAGAATCGTTTCTTGCGCCACGACAGACAAAAATTGCCGATAGGTTCTCAAGTCAAGTTCGGCCATGTCTTGCCCATCGAGCAAGATACGCCCCTGAGTGGGTCTGAGAAATCCTACGATGAGGCTGAGCAACGTTGACTTTCCAGCGCCAGAAGGCCCAACCACCGCAATGGTTTCACCAGGACACACATGCAGAGAAATGTCGTGGAGAGCATGTTGATCACTGGCAGGATAGTGAAAATGAACGTCGTCAAAGACAAACTCTCCTCTCACAGAGGCGATCGCCTGCTTGCCGTGATTTTCTTCAATGTCAGGAGATTCGAGCACGTCACTCACTGAGCGAATAGCGTCAAAGCCTCGACCAATCTGAGGCAGCACCATCATAATTTGCACGATCGCCCCCGTCAGCGAATCAAAATAGCCCGTCAGCAGCACCACATCGCCCACCGTGATGTTGAGCTTTCCGGTGTAGGCCAACCAGGCCGACAGCACCAGACAGGCTCCGTTAAACAGGCGCAAGGTGACCCAAGACGATGAAGCTGCCACGGCATTGATGGCATCGAGCCGCACTGCCGCCTGCCGCACGGCTGCAAGGCGATCGTCGATGCGCTCAATTTCTGCCTGCTCGGCCCCGTGGGCTCGGGTCACCGGAATCAGCTGAATCATCTCAATCATGCGGGCCGACATGTGTTCAATTTGCTGGCGAAAGTCGCGATTTCGCTGGCGAATGGGGCCTCGGAGCGATCGCACTAAACTCGCTGCCACAGGCACGGTGCCAATGAAGAAAATCAAAAACCAGGGCGCACGAAACGCCGTCGCTACGAGTGCGACCACAATCGTCAAAACTGCTGAGGGCAAAAGCTGAAACACATATCGCGTCAAGTCTTGAATAGACTCGACATCGCGAGTAATTTTGGTTTGCAGCGCTCCTTTACTATTTTGGTGGTAAAACCCGATCGATAGCTCCTGTAGTCGCCGCGTCATGGCGGAGCGCAAGCTGTATTCCATATGGCGTGTGGCCGCACTCATGAATCTCACATGCAAAATATGGGTCGGCACATTTTGCACGACTAAAACTGCCAGCACGATGCCGTTTAGCCACAGCTCACTCAGCTCATGTTGACGAGGAGCCGAAATCACATCGACAATATTGGCGACCAAAATGGGGCGAACCCACTCTGGGCTATTTTTAATCAGGTAAAACAGGAGGGAGAGCCCTAAATTTCTCGTATCGCGATGATAGAGTGACAACAGCGTATGGAAGGGGCGATCGCCACGATAGCGCTGTTCCGTTGAAACAGCAGCCGTTGCAGATGGGTTGGCCTTGTGAAAAAAACGAGAACCCATGACACCCAGATATTGATTACAGACAGTCCAGCAAAACCTTGCCGTGGAGGGTCTTATTCAGAGCCGATGGGAAATCCTTATAGGAAATACTCCCCATAGCCCTCCACTGTAACCTGACATTTTTCAACTCGCAGAATTACAGCACCTAATTACAGCACTTACAGTGTCGGAATGCTCGCCTCAGAGGAATGATTTGCGTCATGGGATCTCTGCATCACGACACCCCTGGTATAATCATCCATCAGCGCCTGTTAATGCTAGAGATTTTAGAGAATATCCTGACCTTGCTTAGAACATGCTGGATCACATTCCAGACTAGTACCTGTTCTCACGGGGTTAAATCTGCTTGATTGAATTTATCTGGATTGAATTATCTTGGCTAATTTATCTTGGTTGAATTCATACGGTCAGCTTTTACCTTTCTGGCCATCGCCTGTATTATGGCGATCGCATCGTCAGTGTGGCATCCCATAACGCCTTTGACTCATCGCTCAACTTAACCTCAGGGTTTTCAACGTTACTGTTGTTGCAGTCCCATTATCTCGTTCCTGCTGGTGCGTAGCTTTTAGATCGTTCATGCTAACCCTCCTCTCAATGTTTTCTCTGGCACAGCTCGCGCTCCCCACCGCGCTTGTGCCACCCCTAGTTCCCAATACTCTTCCCCCCTTAACACGTCCCGCGTCAAGACAAATTGTTGAATCCCAAGAGGTGAGAGCTCTGCCCGGTCAGCTGGATGACGTTCCAGTCTTTAACAGCAACAGCCCTGAACTGATTCAACGCGAAGGCATTCTGCTCTCGACTTTTCCTGGCGATGTCATGCAGGTGCCATCCGCCCATCTCAACCATCCTCTTGAGGGACGGTTTGATATCTTCGCGCATCACATTGCTCGTGGGGTTAATCCTGACGATAATCGCACGCTCTACTTTGGTATTCTGGTCTACAACCCCAGCCGTCAGACGATTAGGCTCGACTCATTACAGGCCGCTAGTTACCTCAGTCAAGAGGCACCCTTTTTCGACTTGCCGCCCTACGTTGCTAATCCCTTAGGCACGGTGTTCTCTGGCCCAGGCAGCCGCACCATGAATGACGTATTGCGGGGCCAGCGCCAGCGCCAATGGCCGGCATCTATCTCCATTCCGCCTCGACGGGCAGTCATGCTCTTCAACGCCCCGATTCCTCTGCGGCGACTGACTGTGCCCTCAGATGGCACATGGCCAGCAGGACGGGTGATTCCCGTACCCAACCCAACACCGATTCCGCAGCCCGTAAGCCCTGGCAGCACTGGCTCTGCATCTACGAACAGCAACGAGGGAAAAAGCGTTTCTCCAGGCATTAATCTATCCAATAAAGCCTTGTTAGAAGATGCGGCTGTTCAGGTTTCAAACCCGCTTGCGGCTCAGCCTATTGCAGAATTTGAGCCTACCTCGCCGATGTTGATGGCTGAACAGAGCGCGCGTTCTTTACCAACGAACGGACGAACGGTTTTGATGCACCTCAACAGCAGTGGCCCCGTTTATATGGCTAGTATGGCCATGTATGCACCCAAAATGCCTGATGGCAATGAACGAGTCCCAACACTATCTGAATGGCAGCAAATTCTTCAGCAAAAGGGATTGGCAGGCCCACGAGACTACCCACCTACGCCACCGAATGCCCAATCGTTCAGTCGCTTTTTCTATGGTCGAGTATCGGGAATTGCGGAAGGTTCTCAGTGGGTGGCTCAGCTGACAGATAATCCTGGTAGTTCAGTGCTGACGATTCCCGATGAACGCAACCAAGTTTCTTATGCCGTCAGCACAGTGGATCGCAATACCTTTGGCACAGGACAAATTCAGAGTGCTGCTATGTTGGATCGATATCCAGATACGGCATATCGCGCCCACGGCAACTACGGAATCAAGTACGACCTGTCTTTACCTCTCTACAACCCCACTCGAAGTCTGCAAGAAGTCGGCATTAAATTCCAAACGCCGCTTCAGAATGAACGGATGAGCGATGGGCTGACGTTTCTGAATCCTCCGAACGAACAGATCTTTTTCCGGGGAACGGTCAAGCTGCGGTACACCGATGATTGGAATATTCCTCAAACTCGATATTTCCATCTCGTGCAGCGTCAGGGACAGCAGGGACAGCCTTTGCTGCGCCTCAGAATGCAGCCTGGTGAGCGCCGCCTGGTTCGAGTGGAGTTCATTTATCCGCCTGATGCCACTCCCCCTCAGGTTTTGACCGTAGAAACATTGCCTGCCAGTCGTTCCCCACGGTTGATTCCGTAATCTTCGGCAATTCCATCTAGAGTAATGTCAGCTTGGCCTCAAGATTTTTTTGAGAGCCTCACATTGTTCAACCCTCAAAAAAAGCAACCCTCAAAAGGCAACCCTCAAAAAAATGCTTGATGGTGCGCCGCACCATCAAGCCTCAGCAAAGGATCTAATTCAAAGCTCTCGTCATTCATTCAAGTCTACTGAGCCTTACTGGCGCATTAGCTCGATAAATTGGATGTTGAGTTTACAGTTTTGACATTTGTCGCTAACTTCAACTTCTCCAACCCTCGAATTGTTAGCCAGATCCAGTCAATTTCCCACCAGCGCCAGCCAAACCGCGCTGAAGCCTGAACCGCATGATGATTGTTGTGCCATCCTTCGCCAAAGGTTAGCAGCGCGACCCACCAACAGTTGGTGGAGCGATCGCCCACTTCAGAGTTTCGATAGCCAAACTTGTGGCAAGCACTATTGACGAAGCAAGTACTATGAAATCCCACAAATAAGCGGACAAAAACTCCCCATACGACAAACGGAACTCCTCCTAAAACATAGAGTAAGACCGCAAGCCCGACTTGCAGTTCAACATAATGGTTGTGGCAAAACTGATAAAACGAATCGTCGCCAATATCTTTGGTAAAACGGCGCAGATCTTTCTTACTTGGAACTTCGTGCATCAACCAACTGATGTGGCTCCACCAAAAGCCTTGTGTTGAATCATGCGGATCACCCGTGCGATCGGCATACAGATGATGCATGCGATGGTAGCCTACCCAGCCCTTGACACCGCCTTGGCCCGCTAACGCGCCGCATAAAATAAAGAAATACTCTAACCATCTAGGCACTTTGAAGCTGCGATGGGTTGCCAGTCGATGAAAGCCCAGAGAAATGCCAAGCCCCATGGTAAACCAGTGGAGTAAGAGAGCCACTCCAATGGCTGACCAGCTAAAGTTTGCAGGAATTAATGCCAGCAACGCTCCTAGATGAAGGAACAGCGTGAATAGAATGACATTCCAGCGCGGACGGGGCGGATTGAGAGAAATACTATTCATGCCGCTCTTCCTAGCTTCAAATAGGACTGCGTTTGCTGACTGTGTTGTTTGAGCTTCATTGGTCGTTTTGTACTTTTTTGAGATTATTTTTTGAGATTATACAGTGCTACTTTGGGGTGCAATTCTGTTTATTCTTTGCGGGTTCTTAGGGGGTGTGATGGATTGATTTTGGAGGTAAAAGTAAAGGGTTAGAACACCGCATCAAGAAAAGCCCTTCGATTATAGGGTGAGTAGGCGCTGGTTGACTGGGATCAAGAGGCGATCGCCAATACGCATCATCAAGTCTTGCGCTCAGCCCAATGCATTGAACCCTTTACTCAGATGGACTTGCTTTGAGTCGTTAAATCAGGCTGAAACTCTACCCAACGGTGCTGCACCTGTTCATAACATTCGGCTGGGGGAACCTTGAGATGTTGTAACACGTTGATGTCGATTGCACCACCACCCATCACCAGCAAGACAATGGACTGAGTGGGGTCGTAGGTGGCGATCGCCCTCAATAATGCAGTGACGGTTTCTTCCTCCAGCTCTAGAGCTTGCAGATCAATGTTGACTCGCCCCTGGGGCATGAATTCTTGGCTAAACGTCACGGTATCCACAGTCCAATCCATAGAGGAAGGAACAGCACTGACAACATTGCACACTACCATGCCTCTCCCTGCTTCTAGATAACCGCGCCAAGCCGTGTATCCAAGAACCAAAATATGGTGATGAATAAATTGGTTTTGCCAGTAGCCAGAGTATCCTTGCCAAAGTTCATTTTGCAATCGCATTGGCCTTCTCTGCTTGCTTCATTGCACAGTTGTCAGCAATGCGGGAATATCCCTGCATCGCAGCTTTGATTCCCATAGCTGTAATGTCCTACATTCTAAACATGAAGTGCTAGGTTGGTAGCCATAAATAGTAGCCATAAATAAACGATGCTGTCCGAATGTGTGCCCCCCGGCAAGGCACACACCGTTCGCTTTAGTTTTGACCGCATAATTAATGCATGTCTAATGCATGTCCAATGCATGGCGCTAAAGGCTCATAATTTCGAGAGGCTCTTCTAACCAAAGCATTGACGCGGTCAAAATGGTTAGAACAAGGCCAATATGAACCTTTAGGACAATCGAAAAGCGATTACCTTAACCTGCCAAGCTGCTTCTGTAAGAAAACACAATCCGGCCTAACAGCAAGCGTTGGTGAAATGAACTCAATCAAATTAAGAATGCTACAAACTTAAATGTAGACATGAAGTCTTGAAGCGAATTATTAATAAGAAAACTTGAAGCAATAGTCATCCGTACCTCGCAGATGAAACACCATAGATTTACGAGCCTGTCACAGACAAGCTGCCGATCGGCGGGCATTCTGACTCACTCAACTTTAGACTACGAGCTTTAGGTTTCGAGTTAAGATAACGCGACTTAGCCTAAAGTTAGCCATCTAAAGTGGGCTTACAGCTGCGGGACAGCGCCGGATTTTCACCGAACTTTCCCCCTTACGTCTGATGACTGATCCTCATCAGAGCCGAATCAATGCTCCCTAAAGATAGCACTCTTTTGGTCTTTGGAAATAAGGCAAACTGGGTTGAAATAGCTCGGCATCATTAAAAGCCAGTCTCTCAACCCTGAGCCTTCTGCTCTATGCATTAAGTCGGGGTCTGCTGGGAGCAGCTATGGAGCCATAGGTACTTTTATTTCAATGTATTCAGGCTCAGATGATGCCATGTCATTCATCACTTGTCCTAAGACTAGATGGATGGTGTCAAGCCGAGTTAAATCGAGGTCAGAATGGAGACTCGATTTGAATATCAAAACGCCTGAACGCTGTTCGCCGGGAGCAAATGCCTCAGACAAGATGAGATCACTGAGGAATAAGTTTGCCTCAATCTCTGCGGTGCCTGTGCTTAATCGCCGCTGACTCGGATAAAAGCGAATCTGATGGTCTGAGCGATTTTCAATGGTCATGGCGATCGCCATCTGACCAGGCTCTACCGATGTTTCATTAACCGTCAGATATAGCGGCCCTTCTTGGAAAGATTGATTCACGACAATCGTGTCCGGGCTGGTCGATTGCTCTTGCGGGTCTGCCACTGCCATCATCATCATTTCTGGAGAAACAGATGGGGGTGATGAAGCTGCCAAATTCTGCGAAATAGATGCACATCCAGGAATTAAGAGATAAACAAGTGCAGCGCTAAGTAAGGCTCTCATAAGATTACATAGGTGAATGTATCTCTAAATTGTGCCGGAGACCTCGCCGTACTGTATCAGAATATACCCTGTGGTTTGGCGCTACTGCTGAGCTTCACCGCGTAAGTTTACTGAATACATTAACTCTTTGGATGACCATTTTCAGAGACCTTATTGCAGCCCAATGCGAGGGCTAAAGTCTGAGGATCAAAACATTTGCAGAATGCATTCAAAGAATAGCGCAACCCTGAAATACTTGAATAAGCATCAATCTAAGTACGTTAACGAAGCAAAAGTTATGGAATCAAGAATTGCACAGCTCGAAATTATAAATTCAAGAATTATGAAGCTCTGATTGAGTGTTTCTAAACTTCCAAGCCATACTCAACAACCGTACCCAGTTGCGCTGGACTTGTTTGGGAGTGCAGTCTAAGATTTTGGCGATCTCTCGATCTGAAAGCTTCGTCTCATTTTGCTTTTGGTGTTGCTCGCCTTTGAGCTGCAGCAGTTTGCGCTGAGTCGGGGTGAGTTCGAGTAAAAACTCGTTCCATTCATTTTGGGGCATCCCTAAGTTTTGATCGAGGTCAGCACCCAACCATTGGTGGACAATCTGCCAGTGGTGAGAACAAGCAAACTTCTCCACGTGATACTTAAACCGCTGCTGTAGATAGTCGCGCTGTCGAGGGGTTAAGCCCAACACCTCATCAATTTCAGGGGCAGATAAATCTTGCAGTTTCAGCGTTAGATAATTAACACAGTCATCTTGTCCCTGATCGTCGAGATACTGCATTAGCTCGTTGATGACGCGATCGCGCAAGACCGTATCAGACGGATCGACAGCATCGGCAACCATTTGCTCTCTTACCTGCTGCACAATGGGCGATCGGCTATACATTTCAGCTTCTTCCGTTTTCCCAGATTCAACAGCCAATTCAATGTCCATTGATGTTTCTGCGGGCTGTCGCTGAGAAAAAGCCTGTGCTCGCAGCACGACAAGCTGTTGATTACGGCGTCCTGGCAGAGAAATTCGTCGTTTTGCATACTGCTCGCTAAAGGCCATGTATTCAGCCAGCTCAATGCGGCTACGGGGCCGATAGTCAAGCGGCAAGTTGTTCTCTTTGCGAAAGTTTTTTAGGACTTCAATATAAAACCCTTGCAGAAAATCTTCGATCAGGTTGTATCGCGCCTGAAACCCTAAATGGGCTCGGCTGGGTGCAATGTGACGATACACCATGGCGCTGAGGGTGCTGTGCAGCTCAACCCGGCCTCGGGTTGAACCTAGACGGTAGTAGACCATGCACTTTTTGACTCGGTGCTGAGCTAAGGTGTGGTGCCACTGTCTAACTTCGCCAGAGACTTGAATGCGATCGCTCTTTTCACAAATTCGCTCAACTTCATGAGAGAGGCGATCGGCCACTCCACGAACGCTAGCGGATATTGACTCGATATCAGATTTAAATTCTTCTAAAATGTATTCAACAAGTTTGTGATGCGAAATTAGGGTAGATGTCTGAGTTTCCTGCAACACTTCTGTCAGTTCAGATGTGGATTGAGTCAATTCTGAATAAGTCATGCCCTTCTGATTCTCATCGTTAATGAACTTAGACGTTTCTGGATACATGATTGCTCCTCGGGGTGATGCACGGTAGCCGAAAAGACAAAGAGCTAGGAAATGCTTGCTGGGTCGTCTTTTCGCTGATTCACATCTTGAATGTACGGAAGATCCACAATCTCCAGTTCCATCGGTGTGTCACTCTTGTAAGTAACTTGGGATTCTCTTGAGGGTTGACGCTCAATCCTTCTCTGTCTGAGCTAATGGCGATTTCTCTATGTCTTGTCTTGTATGCGTTTCGCTAGTTTCTACTGCTGCTAGTGCGCAGAATTTTAACGAGATTCAGCCTCAACTCATATTTAGGACAGTCCGATAACTGGTTCGTCAAGAGTGACGTTGGTTCGAGCAACAACCGTTTCCCACTGCAACCCCTTGCGAACCACTGATGCCGTATCACCCGTCATATCGATAATCGTGGACACTTCATACCCAACTGGGCGCTGGCAGTCAATCATGAGATCAACAAGAGGGTCAAACTGGTCAAATAACTCGGCTTGAGACACACGAGTATCAGCCGGAGTGAATGGAGTCGTCGCTGAGGTCGAGATAATAGGATTGCCTAAGGCGTTGAGTAGCCCTTGACAAATGGCATTATCAGGCACGCGAATGCCCGTTGTTTTACGCTTTGGAGCCATGACCAAACGAGGTACAAGCTTCGTCGCAGGCAACAAAAACGTGTATGGGCCGGGAATTAGACGTTTAATAATTCGATAAGCTGAATCTGTAACAGAGGCATATTGTGAGATGTTCGACAGCGATGAGCAAAGAAACGTGAGCGGCTTATCGTTGGCCAGTTTTTTGATTTGGCGCACTCGTTCCACTGCCGATTTAACATTGAGATCGCATCCAATTGCATAAACAGTATCTGTTGGGTACAGCATGACGGCCCCATTACATAGGGCTTCCCTAATCTCTTCTATCCGACGAACTTGGGGGGTATCCGGATGAAGTTCGTAGATATTTGCCATACGAATGTCTCCTGTAGTGTGAAGCTCAGTGGGCTAATGAGTGGGCTAATGAGCGGGCTAATCAGTGGCCTAAAAGTGAGGGGTGTTTGATGTAATGCGATGCCTGACTGCCTGAGTAAATCGGAGTCTATCTCTCTTATCCTATGGAGAGACGTGGCTTGAGAGGCGCTGCTTGAGAGACGCTGCTTGAGAGACGTTAATATGCCCGATTTTTCTCCTGCTCTCTTTACGATATAGAAAGAATGGTTAAAGTTGCTTATTTTGACTGTCCGACCGGGCTAGCGGGCGATATGTGTCTGGGAGCGCTGGTCGATGCAGGAGTGCCGTTAGAGTACATCGACCAACAGTTGAAGAGTTTGGGGCTGCGAGACGAATATGTGCTCATCGCTCAGCAAGTAAGACCCAATGGGCAACGGGCTACTCAAATCAAGGTGGATCTTGGAGACTCAATCGATTCTGAAAACCACTCGGATGCTGCTGATCTAGAGCACGTGAAGTCTACTCATTTTGAGTCTGAGACCTCTCATCACTTGGGTGCTGAGGCTGACTCAGAGCACGTCCCTCATGCCCATCCACATCGACATGGCGATCGCCACTTGCCCGAAATCAAGCAGATGATTCGGATGTCTGCCCTGCCCTCACGGGTAAAGCGCTGGAGCATCGACATTTTCACCACCTTAGCGAAAGCTGAAGGAGCCGTTCATGGCATCTCGCCTAGCGAGGTTCATTTTCATGAGGTGGGAGCGACCGATGCCATTGTCGATATTGTCGGTACCTGTCTGGGATTAGACTGGCTCAAGATTCAGCAGATTTATTGTTCTGCGTTGCCCACGGGCGGCGGCACGGTGTGGGCAGCCCACGGGCGGCTTCCCGTTCCGGCTCCGGCAGTGCTCAAGCTTTTCGAAATGGGTCAGGTTCCGATCTACAGCAATGGCATTGAACGAGAGCTGGTCACGCCTACGGGAGCGGCGATCGCCACCACGCTTGCCACTAGTTTTGGCCGCCCCCCTGCGATGACCCTTCAGCGAGTCGGGCTGGGCGCAGGCACCCTCAAATTGCCGCTTCCTAATATGGTGAGGCTGTGGATTGGGGAACTGGTGGATGGGGCGATCGCCTCTCACAATCATGCATCTCCAGAATTTAAGGAGTCAGAATTCAAGCAGCCAGAATTCAAGAATTCTCAGCTATCCAGCCAATCATCTACACGGAATCATGCTTTCTCTGATATCGATGTAGCACAGGGGGATGAAGACATTTCAGCGCAGTCTGAAGGTACCCCAGCTTTTCATGCTGGCGATGAAGCCACAGCACCTGCGGAAACAACGGTTGCTGTTTTAGAAACTCAAATTGATGACCTCAGCCCTCAAGCGATTGGCTATCTGTTTCCGGTGCTTCTTAAGGCTGGAGCCTTGGATGTGTTTACTCAGCCCGTGGGCATGAAAAAGTGTCGTCCCGGTATTTTGCTGACGGTCGTCTGCAAACCTGAACAGACTGAGGCGTGCGAAGCGATCATCTTTCGAGAAACGACCACTCTCGGCATTCGTCGTCGCCTTGATACCCGAACGGAACTGCACCGCGAAATTTTCTCGATTCAAACTCCTTACGGAACGGTGCGGCTCAAGCTTGGACGGACTGCACCCCAAACTCCTGTATTGAATGTGCAGCCTGAATATGAGGATTGCGTCCAGTTGGCTCAAGACGCTGGGGTGTCGTGGTTACAGGTGCATCAGATGGCGATCGCCCAATTCACGCTTCAGCACATCACTGATGAATCGACTGAGAAAACTCACTCGACATAAGAGCGCAGGAGTCGAATCATGGCAGCGACAGACGATAGGGATGCTGTCTCGTTGGGCGTGTGATATTCCGTTGTCGGAATTTGCAGCGTCGTGCCGCTGATTGCTCCATCGGTCGCCGCAATCAAACGCCCCATCTCAGTGCGCCCCATCGAGTAGGGCTTTGTCCGCGTTTGATTCTGCGCGGTGATGTAGTCATCTTTGTAGCCGTAGGTGATGCCCATCTGCTCGCATCGATCGGCCAACTCCTGGGTGATCGCGGCGGCAAAATCGGCACTGGCATCCTTCCGCCGCAAGACCACCTGCTGGGCATCGGCGGCTTCGCGATTGTGATAGGGGCTCGTGTCAAGGGCAATCATTCGCTGGGTCGTCAACTGCTGCCGCTGAAACCACGACAGGGCATGACGCCAGCTTCGGCCTGACTCTTCTTGGGCGGTGAAGAGGGCTGTGCCCTGAAACCCGCAGCGGAATAAAAAGATCAGAATTGCTGCACTGATTACATTGTCAAGCTGGGCAAACATATAGCCGCCGTCAAACTGGAGCCGATCGAGAAATGCAACAGGCGTACCGGGCTGCAAGTACTCCAATCCATCGACTTCAAAAATGAGGTTGCGGCGCTCAGGACAAATATATGAGTGGGTAATGCAGCCCTGTCCTAAATAGGTGCCCGTGTAGGGCAAGTGAGCCTGCACCCGCTGCCCTTGAAAGCGGTTTTCGATCGTGTTCAGCATTTGCTCTGATACTGAATCGCCCGTCAGCTCACCCTGGTT
Organism: Elainellaceae cyanobacterium; assembly: GCA_049647405.1. Taxonomy (GTDB): domain Bacteria; phylum Cyanobacteriota; class Cyanobacteriia; order CAKZMO01; family CAKZMO01; genus CAKZMO01. The sequence continues at coordinate 12,419 of JBARXP010000093.1, forward strand.
GCCCGCAATAAAAGCAGCGTACTGGAATTCGTTTGGCCCGGTGCAGAGGAGACCGTGGCGATCGATGTGGGCTGACAGCACTAAATCTTCAGGACGATTGCCCTGGGCAACGAGGACGCCATAGTAGTACTCGACCGTTGCGCCTACTTCTTCTAGCTCTCGACGCAGCACTCGAAAAAAGGAGTCTTCACTGCCAACAACGGCAGGCTCTCGAATCAGCAGCTGCAAAATTTCGAGAAATTCTCCGAATTCGGCTACGGTGTCATCCATCTGCCCGTTGCTTGCAACGAGCTGCTCGACCACGAGATTTAGAGGGCTCATAGGAAACGCGCCTAATTTTAGAGCAATGTGAAACAAAGGGAGCCGAAGGTCAATCCACGCTCCAGTCACTTGACTCATAACAGTACTGCGTAAGCCCAGCAGATTTTAGTAGACTGCACTACCGTTCATCGATACGGTTGAGCCGCTTGTTTCTAGAGATGAAATTTCTAGAGATGAACCTGGTTGAGAATGATGCGGAGGCGATCGTAGTCATCTTTGAGCAACAGGCTCAGCATTCGTCCGGCTTTGACTAGCCAGGAGCGATCGCCCTTGCGATATTGATAAATCGTGCGCATGGTCGCTGCCACTAAGCTATCGACAGGGGCGCTGCTCATTTGCAAGAGCGATCGCAGGAAATCGAGTTCCTCGGTAAACGCAACAATTTCTTCAGTCGTGCAGGTGTAGACCGCCTGGTGGACTTGGGGTGGGCGAGGCGGCAGATACTGATAGACCTGTGAAGTATTTCTCAAATCGGGCGTCGCCACAGAACGGGGCGATCGCCCATTTTGAGATTGCGACGGAACGCAAAACCCAACAATGGCGACCCGAAACTCAGTCTTCAGCATGGCAAAAATCTGCGGCTGCTGTTCCCTCAACTCTTGCAATGACAGCCCTAGCGCTCGCGCCCGATGCACCGAGTCGATCGGAGCCGTGGTGGCATGGTAAACCACTCCATAGACCTGATTGCCCGTTTCTTCATCGAGCGATCGCACCCAACTGCCAAAAGGTGGCATCACCGCATAGTTGAGATCGTCTGGCTCCAGACATTGAGCTAAAAACTCGGTCGTAGAAGTCTCAACCACTTCTGCGACGTGGTTGACCGAGCGATGAGAACGTTCAAACAGCGGCAAGGGCAAACGCATGGGCTAACTTGAGAAAGAAATTGAGAAAAACTTAGCGACGCCCTTTGGTTGCGTCTACAGATTCGATTTCAGAGAGCTTGAAGGTGACAAGTTTATCCCAGTTTCCTCCCTCAAATAAGACGGCAGCATTGCCATCGCTGATCCGCTGAACTAAACCCTGAAAGCCGTAGTAGGTGTCATCAATGTTGGTGACTCGAACCGCTGAACCCGGAAAAATCATAGTGTTTCTATTACGAGATAACGCTGAGTGAATGGGGAAAGAGCTTTTAAGCTCGACAAGACATTCAACACACTGAAAGTCTCTTACGTTTTCTAGAGTAAGGCATTCTTAAGCTGAAAACCGCCTAGAGGCAAAAATCCACCCCACCTACCGCCAGATTTGCATGACGTCAGAATCGAAGTCGGTGTCGATGATTAATCACTGATTCGACTAAGCCGATGGCGATGAAATTGGTGAGCAGTGCCGATCGCCCATAGCTGACCCAAGGCAGCGGAATGCCCGTGACTGGAGCGAGCCCAATGGTCATGCCAATATTGACGAGCACTTGAAAGATCACCATCGACAACACGCCAATCGCGATCAGCGAGCCAAAGTTGTCTTTGGCATTTTGGGCAATGATGACGAGGCGGAGGCAAAACAGCCAGTAGAAGATGATGACGGCGATCGCCCCGATAAACCCAAGTTCTTCACCAATGGCAGAAAAAATGAAATCGGTATGCTGTTCGGGAATAAAGTCGAGCTGGGTCTGGGTTCCCTGATGCAGCCCGCGCCCCCACATTTCTCCAGCTCCGATGGCGATGCGCGACTGAATCAGGTGATAGCCGCCGCCGAGGGGGTCTTTGTCAGGATCGAGAAACAGAATCAAGCGATCTTTTTGGTAATCCTTAAGCAGCCCCCACAGCATTTGCCCCAGACGGGCGGAAACCAGATTCACAACGGCAGCACCGACCATGCTGTACCAGCGCCAGGGGACGGTAAACCAGGCGATCGCCGCCATTCCCCCAATCCAAAAAAACCACCCTGGCAGATAGAGATTGAAGATAACGGCAGATATCAAAGGCGAGACCAGCAGCACCAGCCAGCCCAGCTTTGCATTGGCCCAATAGAGCATACTCAACACAATGGCTCCAAACACCAGGGATGTGCCTAAGTCTGGCTGTAAAAACACCAAGATCCAAGGCACAGCGGTAATGCCTAGCGCCTTCACCATCGCGGGTAAGGTTGACGCGGTGCGCTCGTGCAACACTCCAGCCAGGGTGATAATCAGCCCCAGCTTGGCAAACTCAGACGGCTGCACGTGAAATCCAAGAATGCTGATCCAGCGCTGAGCCCCTCCAGCTTCGGTGCCTAAGAAAATCACAGCCAGCAGAGATAAATTGGTCACCCCATAGATAATCCACTTCCAGCGGGTTAGCCCCTCGTAGCGCTGGCGCGCAATCATGAGGGCGATCGCCAAGCCGATACCGCCGACGACTAACTGTTGCCACCAAAAATCTATCTCCCCCTGAACAATCTGGGTACTGCGAATCATGAGGCTACCCAACCCGGTTAAGCCAATCAGCAGCAGCAGCAAAAACCAGTCGATTTCTTGCCAAGGACGAAGCAGTGATTTCCAGCTCAATCGATTAAGCGATCGTTGCATCATAGGGCTTTGTGGCGATAAACAGAAAAGTATGCAATGGGACTATAAAACATTGAGACATGAATTTCGAGTTTAGGCCAAAATTGAGCGGTGTGATGGGGGATGTCTCGATGAGAGTCGCAGATTACGCCGCGATATTTGCGCCTTAGAGGTCACAATGCTCATTTCAAAGCCTCTACCTCGTACTCAGGTCAATTTTCCTCATTTTCTTCAAGGTTCTGCGAAAAAGCGATCGCGCAGATACTATTTTGGGCGATTTGAAGGGGGCGATCGCCCTTACTAATCTCTTCAACAAGGTTGAATTTGAAGGGGTTGGGGAGTAGTGGCGATCGCCCCTCTGCACGGCAAAAGCGATCGCCTTTCCAGATTTATCACCAAGCGATCGCCCACATCCTCAGACCTGATGCGATCGCCTTTCTCACTACGGAAGAGCGATTGCCCTTAATCCTTAAATCGATCGCTCCTTCATTAAATACAGCCCCACAAGCTGAATTTTATTCCGGATTTCAAAATGGGAGTCAAGAAAGACTGAGAAAAGTTCCTATATTTTTCAATCTGGAGTAATTTAATGGCTCAAAGACTTCTCCTTGTTTTGTTCCTCTGCATAGGAGGAATTGGCTCATGTGGTGGTGTTGAACCTGATCCTCCCCCAGAAGTAACTGATCCTCCCCCAGAAGTAACCTCGAAGAATTGCCAAATTTTAGATGCACTATACAAAAATGGAAAGTTCACAGCAGCTATTAATGAACAAGAAAATCTCGCATCTAAAATCAGTGATCTTGATACAGGAAACGATGTTGTTACAAAATGTTTAGAAATAGCAAGCTCTCAAGATGAGACGATTTGGGCTTCCATCTCGAATAAGGTTAACGCTCCTAGCTCTCTTTCGAAAAGTAGTTGTTGGCTTTTAGCAGCAGCCTATGAAACTGCTCAACTCGAATTCGAATCTCTTCTTGCAAAAGACATGAAGCAAGATAACTTAATCGGTGAGCATTGTGGAAACATGCTCTATTCAGATCAGTTAATATCATTAATTCAGTATCCAGAAAAAACTGTAACTGAAAATGATGGTCGATCTGGACTCTGCTGGCTAGTTAGAGGTGCTTATGATGCAGGTCATACAGATGCCCGAGATCTGATTGGGTTATCTCCTCAGTCATCTCCATTTACAAAGAAACATTGCTCAAAATCATTTTCTGAAGAATGATTTCTTAACCACTGCGAGAAACATTCATGCTTGCGATCCCATCCCGGTAGCTAATTGCTAGAGGGCTAACTACACGATTGGGTTAGTTCTTTAGGAATCCAACCCGTTCCCGTGCTCTTTCCTACTTGTATATATGGGATTGAGCTACTGCCAAAGCTAGCTAAAACAGGTTCTTCCGATAAAACAGATAATCTTTCACCAGGTGTAACTCGAATCTCACTACGCGCTCCACCAGGTTCGTGAAACAATCTCAAAATGTCATTGCCAGCTATGCAAATGTCTTTTGAAGCAGGATTAGGTTGCGGAGCAGGATCAGGCTGCGGAGTAGGATCAGGTTGCGGAGCAGGATCAGGTTGCGGAACAGGCTCGACCGTTGTATGGATAGAAATTTCCGCACCTAACGCGATACATTTTTGACCAACTAGCGTGTTGTTTGGATTGTTTCTGAGTTGATTTACTGCTGCATCGTCGCCTTGTTCGTAGGCATCTTTCAATCTTTGACAGTCTTCAGAACTGAGAAGATCCGGAGATGCTATTAATTCTGCGATAGAGCGCTCACGGGGTTTTGCTACTGCAATCGCAATGCCCAAGTCTGAGCATTTTTGCCCTGCCGAATAATTTGTTTCTAGTGCCTTCACAACTCTATCCTCTCCAGTTTCATAAGCATCCTTGAGCCGTTCGCATTCTTCAGTAACGATGAGTTCAGGAGACTCAAACATAATTTCTGCAAGAGTCCGTTCTTGGGGAGGCAAAGGAGAGCGATTTGTTGCCCAGGCAAAAACACCAGCGCCTGTTGCTAGCGCAAACATTGCAGCAATTCCAGCTCCTATCCAAAGCTTATTTGTATTCTTGGTAGATGAAGTATTGGTAGATGACATGTCAGTTGATATTAGTTGTGACTTGATTTGATTTTCAGGAATTTGATTTGGAGGAACAGATTGAACCGACTTGGGCAGAGGCGTTCCTGCTGCTGGAGTTGATGATGCAACAAGCTGTGGAACTTTCTGTTTTTTTGGAACAGCAGAAGATCTGACACGCTTACTCTCTGCCCATTTTTCCCACCTCTCCTCAATCACCAAAATATCTTCGTTTCGCAGGGCAAGTGTGCGCTGGAGTTGTTTTAGCGCTGTGCGAATAGATTCCTTGACCGGAAGTCCCTGCTGAATCGCTGTCTTAAAGGCAGATTCATAGCGTTGCAGTTTTTTTCGATATTCTCGATAAGGCCGTAGCACCCGAGTTTCAACAAGGTCGGCTTCATCCGCTGAGAGCTGTAACTTTGCCCTCATCTCATCTAATGTGATGCGCCAAACTGGCGAAATCTCACCAGCAACAGCACATTGTTCTACAGCCCGTTGATACTTCAGCAGCGGATCAGGAGCGACAGCTTCTAAAAGCTGGATTTTGTAGCCTTCTTCCAGGGCATAGATTTTAGGATTCATGGAGGGAGACTCTTCATGAACCTTACTCTGGGCATACTCGTGGAGTTCGTCCACAGAAATGTAGCCATCACTACCCAGGTCAGCCGCTCCGGTCTGCATCCCTTCAACAAGATAACGGGTGTAAACCGATAGTTCTTCCCCTTGCTGCTCAAAAGAATATTGCACAGAACTGGATGATGTCAGTACGGCACACCCTTCGCCTCCAAGCTGAGATTTTAAATCAACGGTTCCATCATCCTTAGCTGATAGTCCATGGGCAAATGCTCCACTAAAGCAACAGTCGAGAATGATGACCTTTCGCTTCGAGCGAGAGTCCTTCATGATGTCATGAATGAAACTGGCTGAAACGGCAGTAGATTTTACAAGGTCGCCTCGATCCGTCTTTTTAGTGAGCGCTGTTGCGAGATAAAGCTTGCCGTTGTTATCCTTCACGCCATGACCCGAGAAGAAGAGCACTATCAGGTCATCTTTTTTTCGTCCAGAAAACGTACGTTCGATTGCCTCCTGCATCTGAAGCGGATCTGGATCAGTAATAAGCACTACGTCATCGAATTTTCCAATTTCAGGAGATTGCAATGTAGCTCGCATTGCTTCTCCATCTCGAATAGCACTGGGTAGAGGACTGAATCCTGAAGCATAAGTACTGACTCCAATAATCAGAGCAAGCTTAGACATAATTTCACTCCGGGTAGATGCAGGTTAAGTGGTAGACGCAGAAGACACCCTGAGATTGTTACTCAACACTTGACTGTTATCTTGATGAGTTATTAGTAAGGTTGAATTGCATGAATTATTAGTTTTTAAATAGTCGATTGGTTCTCAATCAGTGGCGTAAAAAATGCACGGTTAGATAATAAACCTTTTTCTTTGATTAGGTATTTTCATCTATGATTCTGATCTTTAATTGAGAAATGTCTTTAAGTGCAGTGATTTGTTTTTCAAGTTCTACATCTGTTCGATACTCTAGCTTCACATCTCCATACTCAATTGTCAGAGTTCGACCATATATACGCTCTCCTAGCCAATTCATCATCAGCGTGAAATTGTCGAAGTTCACCTCAGCTTTGAGAAACCCCATATCAAACCCCGCCCCCTTAGCTCCTTCAGGTAGGTCTGCGGCTCGCACTGGGCTTGCTTCTTCAACCAGACCATCTTTCATTTCATTTGCCAGGTTTAGGGTATATGCTTCTAATTCTTCTGAATCAAGATCAAGCCCAGCTTGGTTGAGATCGATAAAAACATTAAGGGTGTCAGTCATAGTAGTGGTAAATTTGCTCTGATTAGAAATAAGTGACTCTAAACACCTTTTTACTCGATCTTTTTGGCTGATGTCAGCATATTTGAGAAAAATATGCTAAAAAGCAAGCAGCAAAGATATTCCGTTCCGCCCCGCAGTGATTTTGGAGTAGCGTGTCATTTTAGTGCTTCTTTTAAAGTAGAGCGGGAGTACCAAAATTCCATACGTTGTGACCAAAAACATTTTTGTTAGAGCAAAGTTGGGGCATGATCATTCCGAAAATAGTTGCACATTCCTGAAATGGTTGAGAGGCGATCGCCCCTTCCAATCACCTTCCCCTAAAGCTTTCTCTGTTGTCGGGTTGTCTCCTTCGGAGACGCTTCGCTTAACCCGACCTACGAGGATGCGGGATCATAAATCAGAGACTTCGGTGCCGAGATAGAGGTCTACAAAGGCTTTGGCCGATTCGGGCTTGAGGGTTTTTAAGGCTCTAACAATTTCTATGACCGTTTCTGCCGTTGGGTCACGCTTCTCATTTACCCAGCGGTAAACATTATTGCGCTCCACATCCATCGCCATTGCCAAACTGAACTGGCTGATGTCGTATGTTTCTAAAACCTGCTTGAGCGATCGTCCGGCTTTTCCCATGAACTCATAGTTTCAGAGAATCACATCACAAGACACATCCTAATGGTTGACAGTCATCCTTTAGGTAGCATAGAATTCTCGAAACGTCCTAAAGGTTGACATTGATCATGCATACTCAATCATTTCTGGCTCATTCGTCTGAAGCTTCGGAATCCCTGGGTCTTGAGCGGTCTCTGACGCTGCACAGCCAGCCAGAGGGAGATACGGCAAGCCAACGCACCCCCGTCAAAATTCTCGTCATCGGTTCTCGCGAGGCCGTCACCACTACCGTCTACACCCTTCACCATCTCCGCTTTGCCGAAATCTTTGAATGGACAGACTTCTTAGCCGCGCCTCCGGCTCATCAGGGGTTTCACCTGCGCCCCGACGAAGTGATGAAAGCCTTGGTCAAATATCTGCCCCACGGTTAGCCAAGATTTAGGTGTGGCGATCGCCCATCTGCGTCACCATCCGCGTCACCATAGGCGAAGGAAGCTAGGCAGATTAATTGGTGGAACGGGGCTAGACACTCTCAGCCTCAACACTGTGAAATCTTATCTGTGCGGCATTATGAATAAGCTGGTGATGAGCGATCGCGTTTAGGCCGCAGTGGTTGTCCTCCGGTCTCGGCTAGTTCGATAATGACGATGTAAGAATAACTATGTAAAAGTTTTAGAAGGGCTTGAAACGTTGACTCAGCACATCCGTAAATTTATTGGACTGGCGATCGCCACCTGTCTCGTAATTCTAGGCTGGGCGCTCATGCAAGCGTCTGGTGCCCAAAATGCATCCTCAGCGACTCATGTGTCAGCCCAAGAGCAAAGCGCTCAGATGGCAGAACTGCACGAGGGCGATCGCCCAATTTCTACGCCCATGGCACAGGCTCCTAGTGCTCCGGTGATGGGTCAGGCCGTCACCTATGGATTGATTGACGGTGAACCCGTAACGGGCTACTTGTCTATGCCTGAAGGCGTCTCTGACTCCATTCCTGGCGTCATTGTGATTCATGAATGGTGGGGGCTCAACGACAACATTCGCACCATGGCCGATCGCTTGGCCGGGGAAGGCTATGCCGCTCTGGCTGTGGATCTCTATCGAGGCGGAGTAGCCGAGACCCCAGACGACGCGCGATCGCTGGTTCAGTCTGCCCTTGAAACCCCAGACTTGCTCAATCAAAATTTGCTAGAAGCTCACGACTATCTCGTGACCGAACTCAGTGCTCCGCGCACAGGCTCCATTGGTTGGTGCTTTGGCGGCACTTGGTCACTCAACACCGCGCGGTTGCTCCCTGAGTCTCTTGATGCGACGGTGATCTACTACGGAGGCGGTATCGTGACAGACAGCGAAAGCCTTGAGGCGCTGCAAATGCCGATTCAAGGCCATTTTGGCGCACTCGATAGCAATCCTTCAGTAGAGACCGTGCAGGAGTTTGAGGCGACACTCAATACCCTGGGCAAAAATGCAGACATCTACATCTACGAAGATGCAAATCACGCTTTTGCAAACCCCTCAGGCACTCGCTACAACGCAGATGCCGCCGAGACCGCGTGGGGTCGCACGGTCGAGTTTTTGCACGCTCACCTCAGCAATATGTAATAAAGCTTGCTGCACTCGTTGAAGTCGGTTCATATCTTGTGCCCTATAGATCTTGCGCCCTATCGATCGAGAACCGAAAAAGGGTCATATTTTCGTTGCTCTGCGGCGGCAATATGACCCTTTTGGGTTTTGGGGCAAGACGTGGGCTGATATATCGCAGGGAGTATTCTCAGCGATTCGGCTATCTGCCCACAGATCTGCATCGCTTCGTGACTTGAGACCCTAAGACGATCGAAGCCAAGCGCAACAAGATGCTTCGACTTCATCCTTTAGGACTTTTCAGGGCATACCATTACGCTGTAAAGTTCTGCTAAGGCTTGGGAATAGTCGTGCGATATGCACAACGCTTTTAGCGCTTTTGTGCTGCGCACCTGAAATTCACACTAAACGAACTTCGCGAAAGATATTTCATTAGAACTACACGTTTAAGAAACAGCGATCGCCCGATGTTTTGTTCGCGCCCTCAAGCACGAACCGAATCTCACTCTGTAGATTGTCTCCCCAAGCACCGTGCTCCCCAAGCACCGTGAAGATTCGGCTCAATCTCTATCGACCCGCTTTACTGAAGAGGAAACCCACCTATGACCGTGACTGCTAACTTTCCGATCGACCTTGGTGCCTATCAGGCGATCGCCCTCGATCCGTCAACCCCTACGTTGACCGACGAACAGCGAGCCGCCCTAAAAGCAAATATTCAGCTCTGCCGCGATGCCATTGTCTTTTTCACCGCGACAGGCGCAGCCAGAGGCGTTGGCGGTCATACAGGCGGCCCCTACGACACCGTGCCCGAAGTGATGATTATGGACGCGCTGTTTCGTGGGCAGCCCGATAACTTTGTCCCCACTTTCTTTGACGAAGCAGGACACCGAGTTGCGACTCAGTATTTGATGGCAGCCCTCAACGGCGACCTCCCGGCTGAGCAGCTCATGCTCTACCGCGCCGCCCACCACAAGCTCCCCGGACACCCAGAGCTAGGACTAACCCCCGGCGTCAAATTTAGCTCTGGGCGACTAGGCCACATGTGGCCCTACGTGAATGGTGTGGCCCTGGCAAATCCTGGAAAAGCGGTATTTTGTCTCGGCTCTGACGGGTCTCAACAAGAAGGCAACGATGCGGAAGCCGCTCGTCTAGCCGTCGCTCAGCACCTCAATGTCAAAATACTGGTTGATGACAACGATGTCACCATCGCCGGACATCCTTCCTCTTATTTACCCGGCTTCAGCGTCCGAAAAACCCTCGAAGGCCACGGCCTCAAAGTTTTGGAAGGCGATGGCGAAGATATCGATGGTCTCTACGCTCGCATTTGCGAAGCCATCAACACTCCTGGCCCTGTGGCTGTGATTAACAAGCGCTCGATGGCAGTAGGCATTGATGGCATCGAAGGCTCACCCCACGGGCACGACGTGATTCCGGTTGATGCGGCCATCAAATATTTGGAAGCTCGGGGTCAGACTGCCGCAGCTGAGGTTCTCAAAGGCACGGAGAAACCCAAGAACTCCTACAAGTTTATCGGCTCATCAGATAGTGTTGGCTCAAACCGCAACGTCTTCGGTGAAGCGGTGGTCGAAGTTCTCGGCGGCATGAGCGAAGCCGACCGCAAATCAAACGTTTTGGTTGTAGACAATGACCTAGAAGGCTCCTGCGGCCTGACCCAGATTCGCAAGGCACACCCCGAAGTGTTTGTCAGCGGCGGCATTATGGAGCGAGGCAACCTTTCTGCTGCTGCCGGATTTGGCATGGAAAAAGGCAAGCAGGGGATCTTCGGAACCTTTAGCGCTTTTCTAGAAATGTGCATTTCTGAAATCACGATGGCGCGGCTCAACTACTCGAATTTGCTGTGCCACTTCTCCCATGCTGGCATTGACGACATGGCAGACAACACCTGCCACTTCGGCATCAACAATATGTTTGCTGATAATGGTCTCGATGACAGTCACGAGACTCGCCTCTATTTCCCTGCTGATGCCAATCAGATGAGGGCAGTGGTCAAGTCTGTGTTCAACGATCCGGGGATGCGGTTTATCTTCTCTACCCGTTCAAAGGTTCCTATGGTTTTGGATACCGCAGGCAATGAAATGTTTGCGGGCGACTACACCTTTACTCCCGGCAAAGACGAGGTCATTCGTGAAGGGTCTGCGGGCTACATCGTCACGTTTGGAGATTCAGTCTATCGCGCGTTGGATGCCGTTGAGCGCCTGAAGCAAGAGGGCATTGAGGTGGGTCTGATCAATAAGGCCACGCTGAATGTGGTAGATGAAGAGACGATGGCGAAGATTGGTAAGTCGCCCTTTGTGTTGGTCACGGAAGCGTTTAACCGCCGGACTGGTTTGGGCAGTCGCTTTGGGTCTTGGCTGCTAGAGCGCGGGTACACCCCGAAGTTTGCTTACCTAGGCACTCACGAAGAGGGCTGTGGTGGCCTATGGGAGCAATATCCCCATCAGGGCATCGACCCCGACGGCATCATGAAAAAGGTGAAAGAACTGGTCGGCTAGATTTTCTGGTTGCCTAAGTTTAGGTAATTCTTTTTTAATAGCTCAGTGCTCTGAACGGGTGCTGGGCTTTTTTTGTTGAAGGATAGAGTTGTTAAACCCGACTGGTTGCTGCATTAGAACACGCTATTCTGGGGGCAAGACACCCCATCGATCAACGCGCCCATGACTCAGGCTCCTTCAAAACCATTGACCTTAGAGGAATTTCTGCAATTGCCAGAAACAAAGCCAGCCCGTGAGTTTGTCGATGGAAAAATTATTCAGAAACCGATGCCGAAAGGAAAGCACAGTCTTCTTCAACACAAACTGTGCAGCGAAATCAACACGGTGACTGAAGCAGAAAAGATTGCCTACGCTTTTCCTGAGTTGCGCTGTAGTTTTGGTGTGCGCTCTGTTGTGCCCGATGTAGCCGTATTTTACTGGCACCGCATTGCACTTGATGCAAATGGTGAGCCGATGGATGATGTGTTGACCTATCCAGACTGGGTGATTGAGATTTTGTCGCCTGATCAGCGCCCTAATCGCGTTATCGATAACATTGTGTATTGTTTGAATGCAGGAAGCCAGTTGGGGTGGCTTGTTGACCCTGACGATCGCACTGTCACGATTTATCAGCCTGAAGCACTGCCAATCTTCTGTGAAGGCGTTGATATCTTAACGGTGTTGGAGAACATTAATCTATCGATGACAGCAGAGAAGCTTTTTGGTCTGCTGAAAATGCAGGGCTGAGATGACCAAGGCACGGTAAACGATGAAGCCCTCTCAACCCCAGATGTAAATCGATTCTAGTGGTGCTGAAAACTGGGTGATACGTGCTGACGCCCAGGCAAAGCCAACGCTCTCTTTGTGACGAGGGGCGTTGGCTTTGCCCAGACAAGCCAACGCCTCTTGCGAACTTGGCGTTAGTCGATCTGTACAGTTTTGGTGAGAATGCACATCACCTCGCCCGGTCGGTCGGTGGGCATGGGTCGGCTCCACTCGTTGGGTTCGGCATAGCCTCGGTGATGTAGGTTTTTGATCACGAGCTGAACGGCTTTGGGCGAACCGTAGAGCAGATGACGCACGGGTTCATTGTGCGGGCTGGATTTTGGATGAGACGGAAAATTGTCACCCGAATCTGTGGACGCAGATGCGCCCGAATGGGATTGAAACATGAGGTTCTGGTTCCTTTTGTAGTTTTATAGCGAGAAGAAACCAGAACTCAGTCCCTCGACTACCCCGC
>JBARXP010000094.1:0-9447 GCA_049647405.1 Elainellaceae cyanobacterium
ACGGTTCGACCGCGTCTCCAGTCTGGAATCGTTTTCAACTGTTCAATGAGGGCGTCTACTCCCATGACACTCACCGACTCACAACGCTTCTAGTTTGTATTCCTTCTGCTAAAGAATCAACCCTACCCGGCGGGGGGCACACACCGTTCACTTTAGTTTTGACCACATACTTAGAACATAATGGAGGCATTGAAATACTCTAAGGCTCCATCTACCTCAGCACCCAGAGTGAAATGCATCAATCATTCATGGGGTTGAAAATAAGGAAAACTGATGTGTCTCCGGCATACATCACTGAGCACCAATGCTGATAATGACCCATGTTTCAATCTGGTATCGTTCTCAACGATCGCTATCGAATTCTTCGCGTTTTAGGGCAAGGCGGTTTTAGTCAAACCTATGAAGTTGAAGATTTAAAGGGCGAGCAAGACCGCACTAAGCTAGTGCTGAAGGTTTTGCTGGAAGACTATCCAAAAGCGGTAGATTTATTTAGGCGGGAGGCAAAAGTCTTAAGCCTTCTCGATCATCCTGGAATTCCTAGGGTAGAGACAGACAGCTACTTTACAATGCCATCTGAAGGGAAGCGGCAACTGTACTGTCTCGTCATGGAGCGGATTCCAGGCATCAACTTGCATCAATGGATGAGCCGTCGTCGTTTTGTTCCGATTGGCACAACAAAGGCGATTGACTGGCTGTTTCAAATGGTTGATATTTTGGCTACGATTCATCAGTGCCAGTGCTTCCATCGAGATATCAAGCCGTCAAATATTATTTTGCGTCCCAATGGCAGATTAGCGCTCGTCGATTTTGGAGCAGTGCGGGAGGTGACTCAGACCTACCTCCATAAGCGCGACGATGATGTTGCCCGCACTCACATTTACTCAAGAGGGTATACCCCGATTGAACAGATGCAGGGGCGGGCTGTTCCGGCTTCTGATTTCTTCGCTCTAGGGCGTACGTTTGTGCATCTCATGACCGGATGTAACCCTTTAGAATTTCCGACTGATTCTGATTCAGGACAAATCATCTGGCACCATAAAGCATCTCAAATTATCCTACCGCTGGCTCAACTGATTAATGATCTGATGGCTCCTAGAGTGGCTCATCGCCCCCGTGAGGTGAGCCAAATTTACGACACTCTCATCACCATTTGCCAAGCATTAGATACAGGCAAGATGGGAGAAGAGATAGACCCCTATGCCGAAACGGTCATCTACAGCCGCCCCCCAGACGACCAAGGGGCTCAAATTCAAAATAGAGGCGTTGAAGCAGCGAATGGAGCTGACTCTAACCTCGATCACTCTGTTCTCGATCATTCCGTTCTCGATCACTCCGTCGGTGATGATTCAGAGTTGACGCAAGCCCCATCTGAACATGCATTCACTCGCTCTGAAGCTAAGGCAGAGGTGGATGCGAGCAACAAAGTTCTCCTCCCTTTATCAGGAAACCGCGATCGCCCTTGGAATCGGCTCATGCGACGGCCTATCGTGGCGACCATCGCATGGAGCTGTGTGGCGATCGCAGGAGTGACGGGGGTGCGGCTGTCTGGCCTACTTCAGAGTATTGAGTTGGCGACACTCGATATGATGATGCAGTTGCGCCCTGAAGAACCTGTCGATTCGCGCCTGCTGCTCATTACGATCGACGAATCAGACTTAGCCTATCAGGCTCAAAATGATATGCCTCTCAACGGTTCTGCGTTATCTGATCAGGCGTTATACAATCTGTTAGAAAAAATTTATTCCTATCGCCCCAGCGCCATCGGGTTAGACATCTATCGATATACGACAACCCTGTCAGACCTCAATCCAGCAGCTCCGGAACAAAGCGAAGATCAATCTTATCTCCTGAAATACGACGACTTATTTGTCGTCTGCTCTACGACCCACTCGGTTGAGCCGCTCTCGACCATCCCTACCGAACGAATTGGCTTTGTCGATATCCCTCTCGATCCCGATCGTCGAGTTCGGCGTCAAATTTTGGGGATGACCCCAAGCGATCGCTGCCAAACCGATAAGTCTCTTAGCTATCAGCTCGCGGCGGCGCATTTGGCTCAACAGCAAATCAACGCTCAATTAATCGGTCAAACGCTATATTTTGGCGATCGCCCCATTCCATCGCTAGCGAGCCGTCGTGGCGGATACTATGACTCTGAAATGGGAGGCTATGAGATTTTAATTAACTATCGTAAATCTGAGCTGATTGGTCAGCGGATTTCGCTAGAGGATATTTTGGAAGGTCGGCTTGATCAAAATCTGGACGACCTCGTTCGTAATCGGCTAATTCTGATTGGTACGGTTGCACCCAGCTTTAAGGATTATCATGAAACTCCTTATGGAACTCTAGCGGGCATAGAAATTCACGCTCAAATGACCAGTCAGCTGATCAGTTTTATGCTCGACGATCGCCCTCTCATCTCGACATGGCCTTTATGGGGAGAGGCTCTTTGGCTGTCGCTGTGGGCTGGGGCAAGTGCAGCTATTATCTGCTGGCGGCGATCGCCCCGACAGCGGGTTACAGGAGTGCTTCTTTTGATTGTCGCTATGGTAGGTAGTAGCTATTTGGTGTTTCTCACAGGACTCTGGGTTCCTCTGGTTCCTGCGGGTCTTTCTATCGCAATCGTCAGCGGCGGATTGAGCCTCATCAAGTCATCTGAACCGATTGCCACTCGTAAGTCTTAACTTTTCTACTCTTCATCTCGATTGAGAGATGTTTATAGAAATTGAGTCTGGTTAAGACAACCCTTTTATGGTCTCTTAACCTCTCAATGAAACGTTTCACAAAACCTGAGCATATTCTTTAAGAAAGTTGTGACCAAGCCCATGAATCGACTCCAACCCTTGACTTCAAACTTGCAGCTTCTGCCGCCAAAAGCACGGATATTGATGAGGGCGATCGCGATCGCCCTCATCGGGTGCGCGGCTCTCGACCCGTCAGGGAATGCGGCATGGGCTGATTCTTCGCCTGATTTTGGCCAAGCCGGACGTTCTGGTGGCGATCACGATAGCGGTGCCACACGCGGAGACTCTCTTGTCAGTGGTGATTGCGCTAGTTCTTCTGAATCGTTGCTGCCGCTCGTTCCCTCTAGTGTGGGTGGGGGGTATACCACGCAGGCGAGGCCGACCTTTTGGGTCTACAGCCCCTACAGCTTGAGCGAAAACAGCCCCGTATTTTTTGCTCTTATGAATGAGGAGAACCTACCCATTCATGAGGCCCGTTTACCGATTCTAGAAGCCGGAATCTACAGTATCGAGCTGCCCCCCTCTGTGGAGCTGCAGCTTGGCAATACCTATGAATGGTATGTCCAGGTTTATTGCGGCGACCCAGATCAGATGGAGCCGCCGCTGTTTGTGAGCGCGTGGAGTACCAGAGTTGCGACGCCCCTGGCTCCCGAGCCTCCGACGCAAATGTCGCCTGTTGAAGAAAGCAGCTACTACGCCGAGCAGCTAATCTGGTATGACTCTCTGTCGATCTTAGGCCATGCCTTACGGCAAGAGAGTGGCGATCGCGACACGGTCGAAGCCGCGTGGGACAGCTTACTAGAGCTGCCTTCGGTTCAGCTAGAAGACTTGACTGACGCTCCTCTCATTGATTAACACTGGGATCAACACTGGCGTGTTGGATTGACACTGACGTATTGAGCAAGAGAAGCCGTATTTGGAGGAAAGGCGATCGCTGTCTTGTCGCGATCGCCTTTCTATTAGCTGCCTTTATACCGTTGCCGCCACGGATGCGCCCATAGCTTTGAGCGCCAGAGGCTCAACCGTCTTGCCATAGACCTCGCAAGAATTGTTAGGACTCTCAATCAGTTTTACTTTGTAAAGCGTTGCGCCTGCATCTTGAATGGGCTGTTGCAGCAAATCACGGATGTGAATGGCGATATTTTCAGCCGTGGGCACAACCTTTTCAAAATGGACAATATCTTTGTTGAGAAAGGTGTGGTCAAACGGTTCAACTACGTGTTCGTCAATCGCAGCTTGGAGATCGCCTAGGTCAGCAATCATGCCTGTGCGATCATCCATTTCTCCGGTTACGGTAACTTCCAGATGATAGTTGTGACCATGACCATTCACTCTGGCGCATTTGCCGTAGATTTCAGAATTTTGCTCTAGGGTTAACGTGGGCAACGCCAATCGATGGGCGGCGCTGAAATGGGTGCTGATGGTGAGATAAGCGTTCATGTTTTGTCCTTCGTAGTCGGCCCAAAGCTCAGGGTGTTCAAATAGTTGAATGCGCACTAGAGGAAGATGAGGAGAAAGCCGTTGCCAAATGACCCGTGCCAGATTTTCGGTAGTAGGTAATGCGGATTGAAACTCAGGCCACACATCATTCAGATAAGAAAAATCAAGCTGGCTAGTAATTTCGCGCTTAATCGTCTGCTTAACATCAGACAGGTTAAGCACCATGCCGTAGTCATCAAGCTCACCCTCCATCGAGACGTAGAGGACGTAGTTGTGACCATGACCGGGCGCACGAGTGCAGGGGCCAAACTGACCGACGTTTTCTTCATCGCTTAGCTCAGGCAACCAATAACGGTGGCTTGCAGAAAACTGGGCGCGGCGATTGATGATGCATCTCATAAGAAGAACGGTGTAGGGCGATATGTATGTAGGGCGATGTAAAGTTCTGTGAATCTTTGATCTCTAGCATAACAATGAATGGCCGAAGCTTGCGATCGCCTAGTCGATGATGGAGCCGTAGGTGTTGACATCCTCTCCGGCCTGAAGGCGCGGAGATTCCCTAGCTAGCAAACAGACTAAGCTGAGTTGCTACTAGATGGGTAAGCGGATCATCGCC
Organism: Elainellaceae cyanobacterium; assembly: GCA_049647405.1. Classification (GTDB taxonomy): domain Bacteria; phylum Cyanobacteriota; class Cyanobacteriia; order CAKZMO01; family CAKZMO01; genus CAKZMO01. Next base: position 4,798 of record JBARXP010000094.1, read on the forward strand.
AACAGCCCCCAAGGAGGTCTTACACTGGCTCACGCGCTCAATAGGTCGGTGTAGTCCCACCGCCAAAATGTTATTTGAGGCATTGTCGTCTCGGTCGTGAAGTGTTCCGCAGTTGATGCAAGTTACTTCTCTGACAGAGAGGTCTAACTTGCCCCATCGGTAGCCACAGCATGAACAGAGTTGAGAAGTGGGTTCCCATCGACTGATGATTCTCACTTCTCTATCCAAAATCATGTTGGCTTTGGCTTCGCACATGGTTCTAATTTGTCGCCACCCAGCACGACTAATCGCCCTAGATAGGCAACGATTCTTCACCATGCCTGAGACGTTCAAGTCTTCCAACACAACAACGCTATTTTCTCGGACTAGCCGAGTCGCTAACTTCTGATTAAAGTCTTTGTGAATGTTGCGTTGATTGGCCTCTATCCGTGCCACGGCTACTCGCAATGAAAACCGACGCTTGGAGCCTTTCACAGCCCTGGCAAGTTTGCGCTTACCCTTGCGGATCTTCTTGTCTAAGTCGCTAGTGTTAGGAGCTTTTACCCTTTCCCCAGTGCTTAGAGTCGCCAGAGTCTTTAGCCCCATATCAACGCCAACCCCTTGGTTTTTGGGTTTAACGGAAACGGGTAAAACTTCAACGACAAAGCTCAAGTAATATCGTTCTGCACAATCTTTTATGACTGTTACAGAACTAGGACTAGAGGGCAGCGGCCTAGACCATTTAGTCTTCAAGTCGCCAATCTTGGCTAGATAGACCTTTGCTGCTTTCAGCTTAAATGCTGTTTTTGCAAATCTAGCAGACTGTTGATTAGATTTTTTCTTGAACCGAGGAGGATTGACCTTTGCGCCTTTGCGCTCACCTTTGCAGGACTTGAAGAAATTGCCGTAGGCAACATCTAAATCTTGTAAGGCTTGCTGCAAAGGTACAGAAGACACATCTTTCAACCATTCTCGTCCCACAGTCTTTTTAGACAACGTGAGCTGAGACGACAGCACTTTAACCCCTGGATACCTTCCTGAACCTTTTGAAAGTGCCAGCGCATCATTCCAAGCTACTCGAACACAGCCAAACAGTTGAGCAAGGCTTTGCTTCTGTTGACTGGTCGGGTAAATTCGGTACTGGTATCGTGCTTTCATACTAACTATGATAGCATATGCAAATACAACGTATGTGCAGTTATGAAAAAGAATTTCACGGTTAGATTGACTGAGGCTAGGCTGGAAAAGCTTAGGCGGGTTGCAAGTCAACGAGACAAAAAGATGACCCAGCTCATTGAAGACTGGATAGATAGACTTCAGGAAGAAAAGCCGTCCTAGAATGACGGGGTCTTAGACCCATTATTTTGATAAGGTTCTGAAGGATGTTTAATCAAGACATACGGCAGCAGCCAGCTTTACTTCAACATTCTCAGGGTGAGTGCGATGTATTCTTGCTCAGCTTTAGCTGTCTCAATCAGATGTCTCAATCAGATGTCTAAATCATCTATCCAATTCGACACATTCAGCATGGAGAGCAAGATTCGATGATGATGCGAGCACGAGACATCATGACCCGTGATGTTGTAACCATTAGTGGTTCTGCAACCGTTGCAGAAGCGGTGGAGATCATGAAGACCCAAAGCCTGCGATCGCTCATCGTCGATCGGCGTAGCGTTGCTGATCCCTATGGCATTGTGACAGAAACCGACATCATCTATAAAGTCGCTGCCTATGGTCACAATCCTAGCGCCATGCGGGTGTATGAAATCATGACAAAGCCCTGTGTGGTGGTTAATCCAGACCTTGGGGTTGAATATGTAGCGCGGCTGTTTGCTCAAACGGGGATTCGGCGGGCTCCGGTCATTGAAGGCGAGTTGATGGGCATTATCTCAATCACTGACATCTTGCGGCGCAGTGATTTTGTCGCTAACCCCAAAAAGCTATATATCGAAGATCAAATTGAGGTGGCGCGGGCAGAGGCTCGTCGCATGTCTGATGAAAAAGGAGCCGATTCGCCGGACGCTGCCGCCGCTTGGGATGTCGTCGAAGAACTCCAGGCCGCAGCATCGCACCAGATGAATCAATCTGCAACCGCCTCACGCACAGCGTTAGAAGAATATTGTCAGCAGTATCCTGAAGCTCCAGAATGTCGAGAATACGACGACTAGAATGACAAATGTTGTTTTAATACCAAATCCGAACTCAATACCCCTGATTCAACCAGGATGCTTATGTAGGGTTGCACAGCTGTGCAACCCTACAAACCGGGCTTACTCAAACAGGATGGGATACCGTGCATCGCCATAACCATCGACGCACTACGGAGCAACATCATGAGAAGGCTAAATCGTCAGCACAAGTGAGCAGGCGCTTCAGTCGAGTGTCTAGCTTTTTTTGATTAAAATCGACGCAGTTGTCTCCCGATAGAGATTTTCTTGCCGTTCCTGTGTACTCTGCTGATTAAAGACCGTAAGGTACAGGTTATGAGTTCTTTGCGTCCAACGCCTGATCGTGGCGATCGCCATCTGATATCAACCGAGGCTAAGCTGCGCCGACTTTTCAATCGCTCGCTTGATATTCTAGAAACCGCTTTGGACGACTCCTCTATCCCTGCGGAAGCCCGAGCTGAGATTGCCCTGCAAGTTTTAGACTTGGTTGAAATGGAACTGGTCATAGAGCCAGAACCAGAGCCTAGCGTGGATGAAACGACAGCAGGCTCAAGCTCGCCATACCCAACCTTGCCAACATCAGGCTCGTCATTCAATAACGTCAAATCTGGAAATAACGTCAAATCTGGGCACGTTGTGTCGTCAGATCCGGCGTCGAAATTCAGCAAAGATGACGGCAATGGTGACGCGGTCAAAATTCACGCGACCCCTAACGTAACGGTTGTAGCGCCTGCTCCGCTTATCTTGCCTGCCCATTATGTGCAGCTCGATGACTTCTGTTCGCAAGAAGAATATGACGACATTTTGCAGACGGCTCTAGGGCGATCGCACGAATTTGTCTCCACAACAACGGTTGGAGATGTGTCAAACTATCGCCAATCTTCAGTGATGTGGGGAAAATGGCTGCCTGAGCTGCACAGCATGATGCGGAAAAAAATCATGGGTCATTTGCCGTCTGTCGTAAACAAGTTAGGGCTGACTTCGTTTTTAGTCTCGAAGGTCGAAATGCAAATGACGGCTCACCACGATGGCTGTTATTACCGGGTTCACAGCGATGCCAGTAGCTTAACCACCCAGGCCCGCCAGTTGACCTATGTCTATTATTTCAATCGTCAGCCCAAAGCCTACAGTGGCGGCGAGTTAATGCTGTACGAAACAGAGCTACAGGGCAAATCGTCGATTAGTCGTGCTCATGTAGAGACGATCGACCCCCGCAACAACAGCATCGTCTTCTTCAATAGTCGTTGCCGTCATGAGGTTTTACCCGTCAGATGTCCCTCTGAGGATTTTGCTGATGGGCGCTTTACCCTCAATGGCTGGGTGCGTCGAGTCGATATGGAGTCTGTCCCAACTTAATGGATGCAGTGCGATCCAGTGCCGTGTTTTAGTGCCATGTTTTTTACCGTGGAGATTTTTTGCTATGAGGTCGCAGTCTCATTTCTCACACAAGCTCTCTGGCAGAATGCAGCGGCTGCTCGACAAATCGATCGATACCCTAGATCTGCTGTTGAGCGAGGATGAGTTGCCCTTTGAAAAACAAGTGGCGATCGCCTCTAGAGTGATGGAATTTTCGACCGTTGCGATGGTGGCGGCTGATGATATAAATCGCAGTAGCGGCTCAGAACAAGCGCCTGCGACCCAGGCTGACCCAAGGCAATCAGGACAATCTGTAGGGGCGATCGCCCAAGGGCAGGCTCCAACGTCTGTGGCCTGTGACGGCACATCGTCTTCCCTTTCCTTTTTAGCCGCTGACTACGTTCAGTTTGATGATTTTCTCACTGCCGAAGACTATGCAGAACTAGAGGCGATCGCCCATAGCCACAACGATCGATTTCAGGCGACCTCAGTGGAGCGAGATGAAAAAAGTCAGCAAACCGATACGCGTCAATCTGTTGTGCTTTACGAAGCCAACTTCTCAGACTTTTCTCAACGGATAAAGCAGCAAGTGTTGGCAAAGCTGCCCGCCGCCTGCAAACAGCTCAACCATCCCAAGTTTGAACCGAGCAACATTGTGGCCCAGTTGACGGCTCATAACGATGGCTGCTTTTACAAACGTCATAGCGATGCAGCGAGTGTACAAACGGCGACCCGCGAGATGACCTACGTCTACTACTTTTATCGAGAGCCGCAAGCCTTCTCAGGGGGAGAGCTGCGGATTTATGACACCGAACTCAACAACGACCGACCCACGAGCCGTGGCACCTATAAGACGGTCACGCCTCGCAACAACAGCCTTATTTTCTTCAACAGTCGCTGCCTCCACGAAGTCATGGCTGTAAGCTGCCCGTCTCAGGACTTTGCCGATAGTCGATTCACCATCAACGGCTGGATTCGACGCTGACCTTCTTGCGTCAACGGTTGAGATGAGTGGATAGAGATAAGGAACTAGCAAATAAATAAGGTACCGTTTATACCTGAGAGACGGAGATATCCCATTTAGGGAGGATTTCAGAACGGTGCCACAGTTGCTCAAACGCTTTCAACTCGTGCTTTGGAACCGATA
>JBARXP010000095.1:0-2193 GCA_049647405.1 Elainellaceae cyanobacterium
AAGTCGCTCGGGTGGGCATTTCACAGGGGGTAGAACGTAGCGCTCGGTCTCGACTCATGCCCTCCGGCCCAGAACACTTTTTTGAACTTTCCCTTGATTTGCAGTGCGTCATCGCTGACGATGGCACCTTTAAACAGCTCAATGCTGTCTGGCAGACAACCCTTGGCTTTTCCGATGAGCACCTCATCGGAACTTTCTGGCTCGATATTGTGCATCCCGGCGATCGCCAATTTGCAGCCGATCAAATGCGCTATGCGGGCGATCGCCCTAGCGTGTTTAAGACTCGTTGCCAAAGTAAGGATGGTTCATACCATTGGCTGATCTGGAATGTACTCCGGGATGGCGATCGCGACGAGATTTATGCTGTCATCCGCGACGTGACAGAGTGGCGGCAAACTCAAACGGCTCTTAGAGAGAGCGAAGAGAGGTTTCGATGCTTAGTCGAAACTGTTGAAGACTATGCCATCTATATGCTCGATCCTGAGGGACGCATCATCAGCTGGAACTATGGTGCAGAACGCATCAACGGATATCGAGAAGAAGATGTTTTAGGGCAGTCCGTCGCGCTGCTCTACCCTAGAGAAGCTATTGAATCTGGGAAGCCGGAACAAGAACTGCAAATTGCTGCCGAATGTGGGCGATTTGAAGACGAAAGCTGCCGTGTGCGTGGAGACGGATCTTGCTTTTGGGCGCACACCATCGTTACGGCACTCCACGATCGCCACGGTAAGCTGCGCGGCTTTGCTAAGGTGACCCGTGACATCACCACTCGCAAGTGGTCGGAGGCTGCACTCAAAAATGCTTATAGCGATCTTGAACGGCGGGTAGAAGAACGCACCGCTGATTTGATGTCGGCCAATCGAAACCTGCGCCGAGAGGTTTTAGAGCGACAGCGAATCGAAAAAAATCTCCGTCGTTCAGAAGCTCAGTTGATTCAGCAAACGCACCAGCTTCAAGACACCCTCGACCAGCTTCAGAAGATGCAGTCTCAGCTTGTGCAATCTGAAAAAATGTCGAGCTTGGGGCAGTTGGTGGCGGGAGTCGCCCATGAAATCAACAACCCCACCAATTTTGTGTACGGCAACCTCGATTACGCCCAGAGATACTTTGAGGATTTGCTCAAACTGGTTGAGGCTTATCAGCACTTTGTTCCTAATCCACCGGAAGAGGTGCAGGCTCTGATGCAAACGATTCAGCTTGACTTTCTTCAGGATGATTTGCCTCGGCTGCTCCGGTCAATGAAGGTAGGGGCAGAGCGCATTCAGGAAATTGTCAAGTCTCTCCGCAATTTTTCGCGGCTCAACGAATCTCAGCGAAAGCGGGTCGATCTCCATGAAGGCATTGACAATACCCTGATGATTCTTCAAAGCCGTCTGCGATTAACCTCACAAGGAAAAGCGATCGCCATTGAAAAACACTACGGCGAGTTACCCCTGGTCGATTGCTACGCCGGACACATCAATCAGGTGTTTATGAACATCATTAGCAACGCTATTGATGCCCTCGACAAGACGGTTCTCGACAAGACGGTTCCCGAAGCTTTAAGTTCAGCGAAACCTCATGCGGCAGTGCGCTCAGATACGAACTCAGCCGTGATGTCAACGGCAAGGGCGATCGCCTCTTCAGCAGGTGCTGGGGCCGTAGAGGCCAGGGTTGCAGAAACTGAAGGCTCTCAGCTCATCCCCGGTTCATATTGCATGACCGAATCGAGCCCCTCAGCCAGCCACAGAATATCTGCAACTTTACCCAACCCTAATGATCCGTGTTCTTCTCCGCGCATGTCTGAAGCGCAGCAGCCCTCTGCACGAAAAGATGGCGAGCATTCAGACGAGCATTCATCTGAGTCTGATCAGGTATCTCTATCCAAGAAGAATTCTGAATCCAAGCAGAACTCTGAATCTAAGCAGAACTCTGAATCCAAGCAGAACTCGGAATCTAAGACGAATTCAGAGACTGTTCCGACGATCTCGATTTATACCGAGACGACTGACGATGATTGGGTTACCGTGCGCATTGTTGACAACGGGCGGGGGATCTCTGAGCAAAACCGCGCTCGACTCTTTGATCCCTTTTTCACGACTAAGCCCGTGGGCAAAGGCACAGGGCTGGGGCTAGCCATCAGCTATCAAATTATCGTCGAGCGCCATTTAGGACAAATTGAATGCAACTCCACCCCAGGGCAAGGCACAGAAT
>JBARXP010000096.1:0-2546 GCA_049647405.1 Elainellaceae cyanobacterium
AAACGGCGCAGTCTTAAACAAAAGGCGAAGCGAGCTTCAATGAGTCCTGACTACATGCTCACTGTCCTTGCCGCTGGTCTGGCAACTTAGCACAATTCCTTGATGCTTTTCTTGCGCTTACCCTGACAGCGTAGCGATGCTCGTACGGCAGAAAACATAAGGCAGCTTTGTATCCAATCATCCTGGGATTCAGAGCAGAAGATATTGGGAAGTGTTGCTGTAGTTTACAGTGTTCAGGGGCGCTATTCAGAGGCATTAGAATTTCATGAAGAGTCACTAGCCATTATTCGGGAAAAGGTACCAGATGCTATTCAAGAAGCCGATGCATTGAACGCAATTGGTGCTACTTATGGATATCAAGGTGAGTATCAAAAAGCACTGGAATATGTTGATCAGGCACTTGAAATAGCGAATGACATCAAGCATCAGCCAAGCATTATTACTACGCTCACAAATATTGCTCAAATTTATGCCTTTCAGGGAGATTATCCCAATGCTTTAGAAAACTTTCAAGCAGCTTTGAATCCTGTCCAAACGCTTGAATTACGCCCGCTTGAAAGCAGTTTACTTAGCAGTGTTGGACACATTTATTACCTCCAAGGCAAATACGATCAAGCAATTGAATTTCGTCAGCAAGCACTTCTTATTAGTCAAGAGTTGGGGCAGCAGATTAATCAAGCTAGTGCTCTGTCTGGACTAAGTGTCATCGCTATTGATCAAGGAAACTATGACAAAGCATTAAATGATGCTCAACAATCTTTGAATATTTATGAGACTATTGGCGCTTTGCCTAATCAATCTGATTTGCGGGCGCTTATTGGCCGTATCAACTACATTCAAGGAGACTATGCTCAAGCTATAGATACTCAACAGCAAGCCGTTGATATTTCCCAGAGTATTGACGACAAAGATAATGAAGCCTACGCTCTTCAACAACTCGGCTTAACCTACAGTCAACTAGGACAATACGATCGCGCCCTCAACCTCAACCAGCAAGCCCTCACCATCGCTCAAGAGATTGGCGATCGCGCCCGTGAAGCCTCATCCTTAGACGCGATCGCCAACATCTATGCCCAACAGCAGCAGTACGACCAAGGATTGGACTACCACGACCAAGCCCTCACCATCTGGCGCGATATCGAAAGTCCCGTCGGAGAAGCCCGCAGCTTGCGCGACATTGGCTTCGTGCAAGAACAACGGGGCAACTATGATGCAGCCGAAGATGCCTTTCAAACCGCGTTAGACCTTCAGCAAGAGATTGGAGCGATCGGATATCGAGGACTGACTGAAAACGGGTTGGCTCTGGCCTATGCAGGGCAAGGTGATACGAATGAGGCATTGTCGCTATTGCAGCAGGCGATCGCCATTCATCGAGACCTGGGCGATCGCCCGAATGAAGCCCGCGTCTTCAGCGATTTGGGTCAAATCCTGGCTGAACAAGATCAGCCCGAACTTGCCATCACCTTTCTCAAACAGTCCGTCAACCTCACTGAAACTCTGCGTGCCCAACTCAACGGTCTGCCCAAAGAGGAACAGCAAGCCTATGCTGAGGTGATGAGCGATCGCTACCGACTCTTAGCCGATTTGCTGCTGCAAGAAGACCGCATTCTCGAAGCTCAAGAAGTGGTCGATCTGCTGAAACTGCAAGAGTTAGACGACTTCAATCTCCGCACACGGGGCAACAGTGAAACGGCTCAGGGACTTGATTTCTGGCCAGCCGAACGAGAAATCTTAGCGCTATTCAACCAGCACCTAGAAACCAATCGAGACGACAGCTTCACCGACTTTGTCAACAGCGATGCCATACAGCAGCAGGTCGAACAACTGCGTCGCAATGCCCAGGGTCAAAACCTCAACCCCGAACAGCTTGAAGATTTGCAAGATAATTTGCAACAGTTGGGTAACGCTGCGCTCCTCTATCCGCTGATTTCAGACGATCGCCTCGAACTCATCCTTGTCACCCCGTCCAGCTTGGTCAACGAAACTATAGACATTGACCGCATCACCCTCAATGAAACCATTCGAGACTTCCGCTCCGACATCACCGATCGATTGAGTGACCCCCTCCCCAACGCTCAACAGCTTTACCAATGGCTGATTGAACCCATCGCCGATGACCTAGCCCAAGCCGGAGCCGAAACCATCCTCTACGCCGCAGACGGACAGCTCCGCTACATTCCCCTCGCCGCCTTGCACGACGGAGAGCAATACCTCACCCAACAGTTCCCCATTAACCACATCACCGCTGCCTCGCTCACCGACTTCACCCGTGACGAGGATGAGAACGCCTTGCAAATTTTGGCCGGGGCATTCAGTGATACCAATGAAACCCACAGCTTTGAGATTGGCGATCGCCAGTTCAGCTTGCAGGGACTAGAATTTGCCGGGGTCGAAGTCGAGACCATCGCGAACGAAATTCCCAATACTCTGGCTTTCTTCAATCAAGACTTTAGCCGCTTGAAAATCGAGCCAGAAATGGAGAAGCACACCGTGATTCATTTCGCTACCCATGCCGAGTTTGTTCCAGGATTTCCCCATGAATCGTT
>JBARXP010000097.1:0-10741 GCA_049647405.1 Elainellaceae cyanobacterium
AAAACTATATCAGGAATCGACTCTGTTTCTATAAGCTGGGCTTCCGATATTCTTTGATCTTCTATAATTTTTGTTTATGAATCTTACAAAGCGTAACAAATAACGCAGATTTATCTCAATCGAAGTATAGCCAGATTCCTGAAAGTCTCTAGCAGTAAGAATTGTGATGCATCGCCTGACCCCTGGAGCAGCCTGCTCAGATAGAGCGATCGCTCATTCATGCCGCAAAAATTCTAGAGAGACGCCATATTTTCTGGAAGGGAGTGAAGTTTGAATGAAATTTCTTGATGTCAAGTCTGTGGCGATCGCCTCCAGCGACCCCAGCTAAATGTGTCTAGCTGTACCTGCTTCGAATTGACATCAAGGAGTTCTTAACTCACTAAAATAAAAAATAACTCTTGGCTCAAATGGCAAGAAAGTTAACAGAGACGATGATTGGAGATGCAAAATTATTAATAATTTCTGTAGTTCCTTTTTCACGCTTAATTTCTGGAGTTGCTTTTTACACTAGCGTTGCGACTTGACTCAAGCTGTCAATCAGCTTGCTGGTGGTGTGCGATCGCCAACGGGCGATCGCGGTTCTCTAGGATCTCGATAGTTAGAAAAAGTTCTGAACAGCTATCACGGGCAGCTCGCGTCATCACTCGATTTGTTTCGAGAACCAATTCCTCAAATTTAGAGCTGTAGGGAATCGGAAGATAAATCAATGTAGTGTTTCTCAAGGGGCTGTAAGTAGGTAGCCATAATTAAACGATGCGATATGAGTATGTGCCCCCCGGCGGGGGGCACACACCGTTTCTTTTAGTTTTGACCACATCCTTATTAGTCTCAGCTAGGCTCACCTAGTCGAATCTAGTGTGCAGTATCTTTACATAACTTAAGCAACGATCTGGTATGAAAAGAATTCTTAGTATTGACGGTGGCGGCATCCGTGGCATTATTCCAGCTCTTGTTTTGGCTCAGCTTGAAGAAAGTACGGGCCAAGCTACGGCTAAAAGCTTTGATCTGATCGCAGGCACTTCCACAGGCGGCATTTTGGCTCTTGGCTTAGGTAAAGATGATGGCAATGGCAAGGCCAAGTATTCTGCGCGAGATCTCGTCAAGATTTATGAGGAACGAGGGGATGAAATTTTTCCCCGGTCTTTTTGGAGAGGAGTGTCGTCTGTTGGCGGATTAGTCGATGAGCTGTATTCATCTAACGGCATCAAACGAGTGCTCGAAGACTATTTAGGCGACGACCCCTTGGGTGCAAGCCTGACTCGAATGCTTATTTCTAGCTACGACATTCAAAACCGGACGCCGCTGTTCTTTAAAAGCTGGCGTGATGAATTTCGCACAGTTTCGATGAAAGATGTCGCTCTCGCTACGTCTGCTGCACCGACTTACTTTGAACCTGCAAAAGTGGAGATTGGCGCAGAGACTAAATATCTGATTGATGGCGGAGTCTTTATGAACTCGCCTTCTGTCTCTGCATATGCCGAGGCCAAGCGCATATTTCCAGACGAAACAGACTTTTTTGTGTTGTCTTTGGGGACAGGCGAGTTAACCCGTCCTATCTCCTATCATGAAGCGAAAGACTGGGGCAAGGCAGGATGGCTGCTGCCGCTGTTGGGCTGCATGTTTGATGGGGTGTCTGACGCGGCTGACTACCAGCTCAATTCATTCTTAGGCAATAACTATGTGCGGATGCAGGTCAATTTAGATCAAGCTTCCGATGATATGGATAATGCCTCTAAGGGAAATATTGCAAACCTCAAAAAGGAGGCTGCGACCCTGCTTCTCACCCACAATGATGCTGTTGGTCAGTCGGTTCAGGTGCTGAGTACCTGAACCAAAATCTAGGGTGTAGCTTCGAGTCACACAAAGCCCACGATCGCTAGCATAAGGCCGCATTGAAGCTCTAGGCTTGACTCAACATTTTCAATAGCTCAGGTTCTGAGATACGCTCAATACCTAGGGTTTCAGCCTGAGTCAGTTTAGAACCGGGCGATCGCCCCACGAGCAAATAGCTGACCTCTTGACTGAGATTGCTTTGAATGCGACCTCCCGCTGCTACGATCAGCGTCACGGCTTCATCGTGGGTCATCGTAGATAAGCTGCCAGCAACCGATAAGACTTGACCTGCCAGGGGTTTGAGGTGAGCGCGAAGCAGTTCTTGGGAGATATGCTCTTTTTCGTGAACCAGACTAACGACTTGCTGTTGCAAAGACGCGATGCTATGTCGTTCGCGATCTAGCTCCTCTTTGAGAATTTCGACTCGTCTTGCTTGGGTGAGCGCCTCAAACTCTTCAGTGAGAATCGCAACGCCCTGCTGTTCTCGCTGGAGGGCATCGTCAATGTGATCTTGATGTTGGGTGATTTCGACGATGTGACGGGTTGCCTGATCGAGGTTTTGGTGCTCTCGCTGAATGGCTTGCTGGAGATGCTGAATCTGTTCGCCTAGGCTGTCGAGTCGCTGATTTAATTGCTCAGTGGTGTGGCGATCGCGCCCCAAGTCGTCTGCGAGCTGGTCTTTTTGCCAGGTGAGTTCTTCTACTTTTTGCTGAAGTTGTGAGGTAGTGGCTCGTTCTTGGCTTAGCTCTTGCTCTAGGTGCTGTTTAATCTGGCTCAGGTTTTGCACCTGCTGCTGCACGTCGTGAAACTGGGCTTGGTAATGCTGAATGAGTTCCTGAATCTGATCGCGCTCTTGGCTAAAGGCGCTGATTTGGCTGCGGTAGGTGATGAGCTGACTGCACTCCTGACGCAGGCTTTCTGAGACGCGCTGACTGTGTTGAATCAGGTCGAGCAACTGTTGACGAGCGCCATCGATTTGGCCTTGCTCGTCGGTGAGGCTGATGGCCAGGGTTTCTCGCTGGTAGGTCAGGTCTTTGAGCTGAAATTCTAGGTCTAATAGGCGATCGCGCTCCCCCTGAAGCTCCTGGTTGACCTCCTGAGATTGTCGCAGTAGACGATCATATTGGGCTTGGAGGCGATCGCTCTGGGTGCGTTCGGCTTCAAGATTGGCGGCAAGCTGATCGCGTTCGAGCTGCACTTGGTCAAGCTGTTGCCGCAGGGTGATGACCGTTTGCTGTTCTTGGTCGAGTTTTTGTTGCAGCTTGCGGTTTTGGCGATCGAGATCGCTGAGCAGGCTTTGAGCCTGCAATCGCAGACGCTGTTCGCCTTTGAGCTGTTCTCCGAGGCTGTCAATATGGTCGTTGAGTTGGCTGACCTGCTCTTGGGTCAGGTGCAGAGTGGCTTGGGTATCTGTATGCTGCTGCGTCAGGTCAGTGAGCTGCTGCTGGAGTCGCTCGACATGGGTGTGCTGTTCATTCAGGCTGGCCTCTAAGGTGGTGCGGGTGTCGGCCAGAGACAGACGCTGTTGCTCTAGGGTAGAGGCGCGATCGCCTGCCTGTTGCAGTTCTTGCTGGAGAGCCTGTTGGCAATGCTGGATATTGTGTAGGCGAGCCTCTAACTGTTCTCGTTCTTGATGAGTCTCGGCAAGGGTCGCTTCGAGCTGAGATTTTTGCCCATCTAGGGTTTGATTCTGATGGTGAAGATCTTGAATCTGCTGGGTTTGAGCCTCTAGCTCTGCCGTGAGATGATGATCGCGCTCTGCTAGCTGCTCGACTCGCTGCTGAAACACGGTGGCGTGGCTGCGGGCTTGAAACAGGTCAGCATTGGCCCGACTCATCGCAGCGTCGAGGCGATCGCATTCTTGTTGCAGGGTGGCCCGATCTTCTGTCATTCGATCGAGCTGCGTGCAGGCCCGATCGCGCTCTAAGGTGAGCTGTTGAATCTGGCTATCGAGCGTCGAAATCTGGAGTCGGGCTTGAGACAGCTCTGATTCTAGGGTCGATTGCTGAGATTTGAGCTGAGCGGTTGCCTGATCTGACAGCTCTAGAGACTTCACCAGCCTAATATTGCGGTTAAACAAATGCTCTTTCTCTGCCTGGAGTTCAGCCTGAGTCTGCTGCACCTGCTCAAGGTGGGTGATCAATGATTGCTTATCTTGTTCAAGCTGATGTTGCTTAGCCCGATGTTCGCTAAGCTGACGCTGAGCGCGTTTGCGTATGCTCAAATAAGCGGCGATCGCAGACATTACCGCGACCGACCCTGCGACCTCACCGACGAGTTCATAATTCATGGAGGCGTTAACCCATTCCCAATAGGAGTTTGCGACCGCCTAGAGCAATCTTTACTGATATTGTGAGGCGGTTTTCCAAAAATCGGGATGATGATTACAAAACTTTGGGTTTGGTCAGGGGGAACGGAGTCAACGCGCGATAAGGGCGATCGCCCTTTGCTTTCAGTGATGCCCTAAGGAACATCACTCAGGTTGTTGCCATCTAGATTGCTCACGGCTCGCTGCATCGCCACCAGCGCCCGATTGTAATCGAGGATAGCGCTAACCACGTTAAATTCTGCTTCGGTGAGGTCGGCCTGGGCTGTAATCACGTCAGACTGAATTCCAACCCCCGCACTAAACCGCAGCCGCGCCAGCCGCAACGACTCTTCAGCGAGTGTTACCGCAGTGGAAGCCGTGCGAATATTTTCAAAATTAGACCCAAGCTGGAAGAAAGACTGCTCCACATCAAAGCGAATTTCTTCCAATGTGTCAGCAAAATCTGACTCTGCAATTTCGATATCGACGGCTTCTTGACGAGCGCGGGCGCGAGCACCCCCTCCATCAAATAACAGGAGATTGAGCTGTAGGCCGACTTCAAACGCCTCGCTATCGCCACTGCCACGGGTTTCATCGAGCAAATCCTGCAGGCGATAACGCCCAAACACGGAAAGTTGAGGGCCATATGCCCCCAGCTCGGCGCGCCGCTGCAGGTCGTCAATTTCTCGCTGCACAAGAAGTTGCTCTGGTTCAGCTCGATTCTTAAACGCAAGCACCAAGCTTTCTTCTAGCGATAGGAGCCAGTTTCCTGCCACATTGACTTCGTCTGCCGCAGAAATATTAACTCCAGTGGGAATGCTCAAGATTTGAGCGAGCTGACGGCGGGCAATTTGCTGATTGCTGCGGGCGCTGCGAAGATCTTGCTGAGAGTTGGCTGCATCGACTTCTGCTTGCAGGCGGTCAAACCGAGTACCGACCCCGGCACGCTCGCGCGCTTCAGCAATTCGCAAACTTTCTAGAGATTCTTCGAGGCTGCTTTGGGCAATGCGAACGCTCTCGTCTGTCTCCTGAACATCGTAGTAGGCATTGGTGATGCTAAGGCGAATGTCTTCTAAAACAACCTCAACTTGCAGCTCTAGTTGACGCAGATTTCTACGGGCGGCTTGAATGGATGCTGCCCTCTGTCCAGAGGTGAAGAGATCGTAAGCCAGCTGCACGTTAGCACTAAAGGTTGTGGTGTTGTTATCGGAGTCAATTTCTACGTCTGAGACTTCTCCAGTGAAGGGATTAGTCTGTTCGACCGTATCTTGGGCAGGGTTAACATCGCTGTGAGTCAAGTTTGCCCCCGCTGTAAGTTGAGGAAACCGCTGCGCTAGTGCCTCATCCAGTGCAGCCCCAGCCCGATCAACATTGAGTCGGGCACTTTGCAATTCGCGGCTGTTGCGGCGTGCAAGTTCGAGAGCTTGTGCCAGGGTAATGGGCTGGTTGCCCATTACCGCTATTTCTTCAGGGTCTGTTGGGAAATAGAGATCGTTGGGGTTTGCGTCGAGATAGTCGGGGGCTGAGATGACTGGAATAGCCTCCGTCGGGATCTCCAGATCTTCGGCAGAATTAGATGTTGGAACATCTTCTGGAACATCTTCTATGACAGGAATAGCGTCGATCGTTCCTTCTTCGAGTTCAACTTCTGGATCTACTTGCGCTTCTGGATCTACTTGCGCTTCTGCATCTGCTTCTGCATCTGACTCGGGTTCAATTTCGACCTCAGCGTTAGGATCTTGAGACTCTAAAACATCGGGTTCAATTTCTGTGTCAATGACTTCTATCTCCTGACTATCAGCCTCATCTTGCCCTTCAGGCTCAGAAGGTGCTGTCTCTGAAGTCTGGCTCAAGAGTTCAGGCTCAGGGCGCTCAAGCTCAGCCCCATAATCGAGACTAGGAGATTGCTCTAGCAGAGTGATGGGTGCAAGTGTCTCGCGAGACTCTAGGGTCTCTTCCTGGCTAAACTCATTCTGGCTAAACTCATTTTGCTCAGTCTCGTCTAGATTAGGCTTAAATTCTTCAGATACTTTTGCGCTTTCTAAAATAGCGACAATGTCTGCGGTTTGGAACGGTTCTGAAGAATATGCGATGGAGCGATCGCCAGAAGATTCAGCCAGGACAAACCCTGTCTCTATCGGAAATTCGTAGGTTTGTGGAGACGCGATCGCCTCTGTCGAGTCAGCTATCGAGTCGGCTGTCGAGCCAGCTATCGAGTCAGTAATGGATAGAGGTTGTGAAGAAAATAAAGGGCGATCGCTCTCATCGTCATCCACCTTAGAGGGCTTGGCAAACTCTAGTGAGGAGGTCGAAATTGCTTCTGCCAGACTCGCCTCGGTAGACCCCATAAGGACGATGGCACCGATACTCACGGCGAGTAAATTCCGATGAGAAGATTGCATACGCCAGAATTTTCCTGAATCGGGAACAAGCATAGTAATCCAGAACAACCTCATGAATCTAAAGTCTCAAGATAGGGTGAGTCAGTATCTACTTTAGACGAGTTTCTAGTCTGAAGTAGATACTGAACATTTGGGAGAAGCACCTTGCCGATCTGGCTCCGCATCTTGAATGAATACGGAGGTTGGGACAACCCTCGCCACATAAAATCTAAGATCCTTTCACAGCCAAGATTTAGGCTTTTCGGGAAACTCTGGTACACGATATCACA
Organism: Elainellaceae cyanobacterium; assembly: GCA_049647405.1. Taxonomy (GTDB): domain Bacteria; phylum Cyanobacteriota; class Cyanobacteriia; order CAKZMO01; family CAKZMO01; genus CAKZMO01. Next base: position 6,813 of record JBARXP010000097.1, read on the forward strand.
CGACACCCTGACTTTTCTCACCTAACTGGACTGATATCAACGCCCAGAAGGATGACCCTTCTAAAGACCCTGGCGTTAAACGTAGAACAAAACCCAGAGCAGTCGATTAGATGTAGTCGTGCAGCGATGACTTCCTGCCCTCCAATCGCGCTGAACCTAGGTTGAACCCGCGTTGAATCCCGCAGCTTCGCCTTTTCTCTACAGGACTTACGCACAACTCGCCTAAGCCTGAATAAATTCGTTGAAAGGGTGGGCGCGTCGCGCCCACCCTTTCAACAAACTGCGTAAGTCCTGCTCTATTCGCTCAAGTTGCGTCCGCGCACTTGCGACAGCAAATCTTCGCTCAACACAGCTCCATCGCTGTAATATCCGGCTGCTTTCTTGGCCTCAATTTCGACCTGAGCATCTTCAGGTACCAGTTCTGATGGAATCGGCACCCGCGCTCCAATCGAAATTCCAGAGTTCACAATGGCCTGATATTTCATGTCGCTCATTGAGACGAGGCGGTCGATATGGGTGACCCCTAGCCAGTGCAACACATCCGGCATCAGCTCCTGAAACCGCATATCTTGAACCCCTGCGACGCATTCGGTGCGGGTGAAATAGGCATCTGCGCGATCGCCACCCGACTGTCGCTTGCGGGCGTTGTAAACCAAAAACTTTGTCACCTCACCCAAGGCTCGTCCTTCTTTGCGGAAATAGACGATGATGCCCGTTCCGCCTGCTTGGGCTGTTCGCACACATTCCTCAATGCCGTGAACAAGATAAGGACGACAGGTGCAGATGTCAGAGCCAAACACATCGGAGCCGTTGCATTCATCATGAACCCGCACCGCAACTGGACGAGACGAATCAGCAATCGCATCGAGACTGCCCATTAGATAAACCGTAATGTTGCCGATGGGGGGCAAAAACACGTGTAAATCTGGACGAGTCACCAGCTCAGGAAACATCCCTCCCGTTTGCTCAAACAGCGCATATCGCAGTTCCCCCTCTTCGACTTGTAGCCGCTGAGCAATGCCCGGAAGGTACCACACTGGTTCAATGGCAGCCTTGGTCACCATCAGGTTTTTGGAGGTTTTCATGATCTGCCCATCCACAGGCAATCGCCCTGCTTCTACCGCTTCTTGCAGCTCTGGCATACTGATGTGTGCCTGGGTAATGGCGATCGTGGGGCGAATATCAAATCCTTTCTCATAAAAATCGGTGAAGCACTCTCCCACCAGTGCCCCAAACGGGTCGAGAGACACGATCTTAGTGGCATCAAACCAGGCCGGATGGGGGCCAATGTGCATCACCGGAGACGTGTTGGTCAAATCGGCGCGGTGGTCAGCCTGAAGCGTCCCGCTGGCGACGGCCAATGCCCGATAAATCGCATAGGAACCAGAGTGGGTTCCGATCACATTTCGATGGGCAGAATTATTGAGGGTCGCGACGACGGGGCCGCGATCCATTGGATTAGACTCGCCCCAATGAATTGGCTCTGGCTTGGGGCCAAAGTGAGTCGGGTGAGAGGTCAGAACGATATGTCTGGGCTTTGCCGACTTAGACGCTGACCGATTTGAGGTCTGAGGAGTAACGGTTGAAGATTCAGCCGCTGGCAAATCAGATGAGGAGTCGTGAGCGGCAGAGCTAGGTCTTGCCTCACTGAGAATTGATTCATCTGTCTTAGGCGTGGTGGGAGAGGCCGTTGAGTCAGCCATTGAAGCTGATTGCGTAGACTCAGGCTGAACTTCAGATTCCTCAGACATGAATACACTCCTGGGCATTAAAGCAGCATTGAAAAAAGTGCTGCGGGCAAAGTCAAAAATTTAGTTCTAGAAACGAGTTCTAGACCAAGAAGCTGTTGATGGGCCTCGTTGCGCACGAACACCTATCTTAACGAAACGGCTACAGAAAGCATCATCGTCGCAGGTTCGACTGCTCTACAGCGGGGCGTTATCTGGTGACTCAGCTTGATTGTCGCCTCGTCTAAATCTAGGATCTAGACACGTAAGGGCAAGTCAAGAGGCTCTGCTGCCTCACCTGCTCTTATGCCAAACTCTTTCACGCTCTCTTCTTTTCCTAACTCCTATGAACGAGTCAGCTCTAGTTGACCCTGCCCTACGGCAAGTGTCTGTTAAACCCATTACGTCAGAAAACTTTGAGCCATTTGGTCAAGTCATTTTTGCCAATGAAGACGGTCAGCCCTTTGGTGAAGATGATGCCCAGCTTCGACTTGAACGGGGCATTCCAAGGTTTTACATCATGCGGCTTCAGCATCGAGGACGACGCTTTTCTCGTATCACCCGTCATCTGCAATGTACGCAGTGTTTGGGCTCTCTTGGAGGGCAGCCGTGGTTGCTGGCGGTGGCTCCGCCTGGAAGTGCGGCAAAACCTCATCTCTCAGATATTCAGGGGTTTGAGATTCCAGGAAACTGCTTTGTTAAGCTCGAAGTAGGAACCTGGCATGCAGGCCCGTATTTCGACGCTGATGTTGTTGAGTTCTACAACTTAGAGTTAAGTGACACCAACGAGAGTGACCACGACACCTGTAACTTGCAAGAGAGCTATGGACTCATTCTTGAGATCGCATAGCCCTGTGACGCTTCATGCTGTGCTCAGGGCGTCATCGGTTTATGAAAGCACCGCGTCTTGATCGGGTGTCTTCTTTCACCTGTCCGCTCTACCCGTTTGATTCACTGATACCAACACTCTAGGCTCAAGCTCCAAACCGTAATGAGCCAAGAACTAACCAGCACTAGATGAGTTTGACGGCTCGGAGGGTTAAGTAAAGGCCAATAGCTAACCCTAAAAATCCGACAAGCATGACAATGTATGCGATCGCTCCACCCATTGATCTTTCTCCTGTTCTTCTAGGTACATGAGTCTGTATTACTCATTGAATCATATTGAGGGAAGCCCACTGAGGGGATTTTGGGAGGATTTTGGGAGGATATATAGATCGGCTCACCGCTCCGAACTCGATTCTCTAAGCCGTGTTATCCAACGTTATCCAAACAGTGTCAGGTGAAAGCGTCGAGCCAATTGCTTTAGGAAATGCAGGCCAGCGGCAGAGTTGCCAATCGAGTCTAAGGGGGGGCTGTAGCAGACGATCGCCCCTTCTCTTGGGACGATCGCCAACAGTGCGCCACTCACCCCCGACTTGGTTGGAATTCCCACCTCGACTGCAAACTGAGCCGACGCTTCGTATAGGCCGCAGGTGGTCATCAGAGCCAGCACAGTGCAGCAATGGTCAGGGTTGACCGTAGCTCTAGGTTGAGCCAGCAGCAACCCTAGTCTTGCCAAGTCTTCTACGGTGCCTGCCAAACAGCAGACCCGCTCATAGGTCTCAATCGCGTTGCTGACTGAGCCGCCCAGGCGACCTGCTTCGCCTAATGAATGTGCGATCGCTCGATTTTGTTCGTTGGGCAAGCCTTTGACTGACGAGAGCGTATCGTGATCTAGAGTCAGACTGACCCCCGCTTGTTGATTGAGCCACTGCCTGAAATATTCGCAGCGCTCTGCACCGTTTAACCCTGGAAATCGCGAAACGAGGGCGATCGCCCCACTATTGAGCATGGGATTGCGCGGAAAGCCCTGATCGGCCTGTAGCTGTATCAGAGAGTTAAAGGGCAGATCAGAGGGCTGCATGCCTACGGAGCGAAACACCTGCTCTGATCCTAGTTTCTCCAGCAGATAGAGCAGCACAAAGGGCTTGACAACGCTCATCAGGCAAAACGTAACCTGTTCATCTCCTAAAGACCAATGCTGCTGTAATGGCGTTGCAATATGCACAGCAAACCAGTCGGGGTGGGCACGGGCAAAGCTGGGAATATATTTTGGAACTCGCCCTGTCTCAGCAAAGCGACGCGACTGCGCTGAGAGAAGCTCTAAGTCTGCCAGCGTCATTCGTCCCAGTCGAGATGCAAAAACATTCACAATGAAAC
>JBARXP010000098.1:0-7748 GCA_049647405.1 Elainellaceae cyanobacterium
TCAGCCGCCGCCATGATTGCAAGGATTTGCTCCAAGTTGTTGACGTTATAAGCTGGAATACCATAACCGTTCTCAGCCGCGTGATCCAGCAGCAGTCGCATGGGTACGAGCGCCATAGATTTCCTCCAGAAAAGTGTGTCGTCGGTGGACGTTGGACGTAGAATCGAACGAACGTAATTCTTACAGCAATATTAAGATATTTTGTGACCTAATAGGGAAATATTCCTACTAAATCTGATTTGGATCAACCCCTAAAGACGTATTTTTTCGGCACTTATGAGGCCAAAAGGCTTGAAAATAGAGGCTGAAAGACAGTAGCAATATCGACTTGGGCAAATATCGATCAGCGTGCAACAATTCAAGAAAAATTTTATGTTTTGACAGCCTTGATAATCAATAGAATGTAAAGATTTGTTGTAATTGCAGTTCTGGGCAGTTCTGGGCAATCATTGTGGCGATCGCTGTCATTGGCTAGATCTGATTCAGGTCATGGTCTAAAGTACAAGGCACTGCGATCGCCCAACGAACTACCCGTCACAACATTGCTGAATGGAATAGCTGAATGGAATAAGCCTAGGAATGAATTTGGCAGGAAAAGTAAGGTTTCTATGATAAATGCGATGGAATTGGGGTCAGGTTTGTCCAACCCGTGGTCGGGCCCGTGGGCAAGTCATTGGTCGAGCCCGTGGGCAAGTCATTGGTTGATGGCTGGCTTACTGCTAGGGTTTGCGATCGCCCACAGTGGTCTTGCGGCCCTGCGTCCACGAGGAGAGAAGCTGATCGGAGCCCGCCTCTATCGGGTAGGCTTTGCCCTAGTTAGCATTCCGTTTGCGACCCTGCTCATTGCTTACTTTATCCGTCACCGCTACGATGGCATCCAGTTTTGGAACCTCCAAGGCATTCCGGGTGTAGAACCGCTGGTGTGGGTTTTATCGGCGATTTCGTTTATTTTTCTCTACCCTGCCACGTTTAATCTGCTTGAAATCGCTGCCGTCCAAAAGCCTCAAGTCCATCTCTATGAAACAGGCATTATTCGCATCACGCGGCACCCTCAAATGGTAGGACAGGTGATCTGGTGTGTGGCGCATACGCTGTGGCTGGGCACCACGTTTATGCTGGTCACCTCGACGGGGCTAATCCTGCATCACTTATTTGCTGTGTGGCATGGCGATCGCCGTCTACTGGCGCGTTACGGCAGCGCCTTCGAAGCAGCTAAGGCACGCACTTCCGTCATCCCTTTTTTGGCGATGATTCAAGGGAGACAGTCGTTCAGCCTTCGGGAGTTTTTGAAGCCTGCCTATGCCGGAATCGCAATTTTTGTAGGACTATTTTGGTGGCTGCACCCGCTATTGGTGCGATCGGCAAGCCAAATAACCTTTTGAGAGTTTTGTCCCCTTGGGTAGCATCAAGATATTACTCTCAGAATCATCATGAAAGGTTATGAAACGGAAATGCTTTCTCTGTAGTGTGAACCCCGCAATACGATATGATCCCAAGTGGGACTGCAATTAATAAAACTTAGAAAAATATGATAGTTACTGCTAATGAGCAAACCTTTACACATGAGGTTTTAGACTCACCTGTACCTGTAGTCGTCAATTTTTGGGCTCCTTGGTGCGGCTTATGCCGGATGCTTGATCCAACGCTCGATAAGTTGCGGAGGCAGTGGGGCGATCGGTTCAAGCTGGTCAACGTCAATGCAGACGAGAGTCTCAAGCTAGCAACGACCTACCGCCTGAAGTCTTTGCCCACGCTGATGTTGTTTGATCAGGGAACCGTGCGATATCGTCTAGAGCATTTTCACAGTGCAGACGATTTACGTCGTGCTTACGACGATCTCAATGTTGCCCTTGAGGAAACCATGATGAGCATCAGTCTGTAGACTGACCATTCATCAAGCCATCTGAGACAAAATTTTTTAGCTTAGCTGTTTTGCTTGATGAGCCGTTCAAGGAACCTGCCGCTCACTTATCTTCTGGTTTTCTGGCCTGATGTTTCTCTGGCTGATATCGAGCTGTTGCTGACGATTTTGACACCCGTTCATCATCATCCAAGCTCAACCATTGACTTTATTTTTTAATCAAAAAAGACCATAAAGAACTTTAGCTTGTTTGGGGAGTTGCCTTTCGAGGTCGCTCCCCTCGTTTTTGCTATAACCAATAGCCTTTAAGAGAGTCTAGATAGAATCTCTAGAGTTCATCGCGGAGAAACATCAGCGTATCGTCAATAACAACCTCTGAGTCAGAGCGATCAGGCTTTTCTCTAGGCACCTCATCGGCCAAGTCTACGCGACTATCTGGAGGAGTTGACTCAGGTTTTGCTGGCAATTGCTGGAAATGATGTTTAACTGTCTGCTCAACATCTGATGCGACCAGACCCCCTTGGCAAACAGAACAACTCACAGAAAACGAGAAACTGAGGCTGCCCAATCGAATGCGATCGCCATCTTTGAGAAGATGCGGATAGCGAATCGGCTCTCCGTTGACAAAAGAGCCATTAGTGCTTGCAAAATCAATCAAGTAAAAAGCCTGAAAATCAGGCTGGTAGGCGATCGCAGCATGGCAGCGTGACAGACGTTCATCGGCCACAAAAATAACTGATTTGCGGCGATCGCGCCCAATCGTCCAGATATGCTGAGACTGCAAAATAGTCTGCGTGCCGCCGTTCACTAGGTTGGTCACCAGGCCAACTTGCCCATCCATAACAAATCCATGAACATGGGGCGCAGCCGTAGCGCGAAAAAAAGTTTCTCCGCTAGAGTTCTCAAGATTGAGAATCTCATCCAAAAGAGTTCGATGCTGCTCATACAGTCGATTAAAGACCTGATATAGGCTCAGCTTTTGCTGTAAAGAAGAGTCGGCACCTCCCATCGTGGGGCTACTATCAAGAGATGACATAAAAGCATTGATATCTAACATGGCGTTATATGGTTGAGCGCAGAGCTCTCACTCAGTGACGGCAAGATGGAGATAGGCTATGAATCAACAACAGAATCGATGGTAGATGACGTAAAAAAACTCTCGATATGAGCTTGCATAAGCGACTGCAATCAAAGCTTGACCTATCCCCGAAGTGATGGGGTGTCATAGCTCCGAGCAAAGATTTACAAGTCCAGTATACAAACAAGAGCAGACCTAGCGGTAGATAGCTCTATTCGACACAAGGGCTTCTCTATAAAATATAAAAGGTCACTCTTGTAAAAAAGCATTGTTGAGAGAAAATTCGAGGGAGAAAGGGGCTGGAACATTCCATATCTTTTTTTCGGGGGCAACAGCTACCTGCGACACAAGAAATATCGCAGGGGGAAGAAAAATAGAATTTCGAAGACGAGCACAAAAAATCAGTCTGGTTTAGGTCTGAGAAAACGTATCAACTCACGATTGACCGTTTGGGGCACTTCTTGCTGAATCCAATGACCACACTGAGGCACAAATTTGAGTTTGAGAGGGGCAGAGACAAGAGTTTCTAACCCATTCGTCAAAGCTTGTGTCAGCAAAAAGTCATCCTCTCCCCATAAAACCAATGTCGGAACATTGACTGGCGTCATTTGACCCCAGTTGCGCCATAGCCCCTGGGGAGAAAAAAATTGTCGATAGTAGCCCAACGCAGAGGATAAGACTCCTGGTTTTGCCAAGGCTGCCTGATAAATCTCTGTATCTTGAGTCGTAAAGGCACCTTTTCGAACCGCCTGCTCTTGGAGCATGTTTTGAATGAATTGCTGAAGATTTTGTCGAATCGCCCACTCAGGTAAGTTCGGGACTTGAAACGCTAACCAATACCAACTCCGTCGCAACTGATCGACATTGCTCACGAGTTCTTGCATGAACCGCTGAGGGTGCGGTGCATTGAGCACAGCCAAACGCTGGACATATTGAGGAAAGCGATGGGCCATGTGCCAAGCGATCGAGCCGCCCCAGTCATGTCCCACGATATTGGCATTGAGATAGCCTAAATTTCGAATCACGCCTCGAATGTCTGCACTGAGAGTGTCAAGGTCATAACCGCTGCGAGGTTTATCTGAATCATTGTAGCCACGAAGGTCAGGGACAACGACCTTAAAGTGTTTGGCAAGAGCAGGGATTTGATGTCGCCAAGAGTACCAAAACTCGGGAAAACCATGTAGAAGAACAACCAGTTCTCCTTCCCCCTGGGTCACACAGTGGAGACGGATGCGATTGGTTTCTACGAAAATGTGTTTCCAGTTTGACGAAGTCGGAACAATGGCGGCAGCAGTCATAGGATTCATTCGCAACGTGAACAATCAAAACACTGAAACTGTAACGTATGTTACTTACAAGTGTATTACAGCTTACGACTCAGCCATACAAAATCCCTCAAACTAGATAATGACCAGAATAATTATCAAAACTATATTTCAAGCAAGGCTGCTAGGGATCTACTCAATGATTTCCCAAAACTGATTTTGTAGAAACCTATGTTTTCAAAAATTTATGTCCTGATATATCCTGAAAATTTGGTTTCTTGCCTCCCTTCATCAACCCATATTCCGTAAGTTTACGGAATGATAAATACACGTCTATCCCATCCTAGTTTTGAACTCTTTAGCGGGGCTTTTTTTCTCAGTATACGCTATTATACTTTGACAAAAGTCCCGGAATTTCAACAGAGAAAACCTCGTCGCGATCGCTTATCAATTCATGTTAACCAAGCTGACCCGTGAATTAATTTACAAAACTCAACAAAGCGTTATTTTGATACACAGAATTAATATTTTAGCCCTTGAGTACTTATTTGGGAGAGCGAATATCGGTTGCTTAATATAAGTAAGATTCAATGCAAAAATTTAATGACATCGATCTAAACTTCCAATAAGATTTACGAGCAAAGTTAGAGAAGCGAATACCACGTTCACTTTCTCTGAGAAGTTGCCTCAAAATTATCAGGATGCACGACACAGTCTGAAACGACTGAATAACACCCCTAGACCTCATGCCAAGTCTTGTCATTGCAAGAGATTTAGGACTGAATCAGATTTAAGTCTGACCAAGGAATAAGCAATAAACTATCAAAGTATCTCCTATTTGGGACGTTTGGAATTCTCTAAGTGATTTCTCGGAACTATCTAAGCCAGGTAAATCACAACGGGCACCACAGGTCAGAACCTGTGAATTTATCTTGACAGCAGCGAATTATCCCATAGATTTATCTACAGCTAGGTGGCGAATATTTTCCTTGACACAACATTGGCTTTTTTGGGAAAAATATCACGGGTCAAGACCTATCCCAGATATAACCAGAAATAAAAGGAACTAAGCATTGGCTTGTGACAGGTAAAAGCCTATGGGTTCATTTCTGCTTACTCTTGATTTCTGACTGCTTGCCTTGCCTTATCTCAGCATCATTTTTCATCCCCAAGAATTAGGCAGTCTAATCATCATGATCACCATTGAAAAGCTTAACGGCATGATTCACAGCTTTGTCTCAAAAACACCCGAAGTTGAGAGTGCATCCCACTTAGATAGCATTAATTATGGCTATGGCGATCCTCAATGATTTGTGAGAGGCGAGCCGTGCCCGCCCCACCTCTCACAATCTATTTCACAATTTATGTGAGACTGCTATAGCTGTAGTCAGCTTAGTTAGGACACAGACAATTTTGTGGGCGCGCACCGCGCGCCCACAAAATTGTCCTAAGGCTACTAGCTGTAGCTATATATCTACTTATTGCTCAATTCATAGATCAATTCAGGAAGGATGGGTAAACGATGGACATTAATGTGCCGCAGGTTGTGGCCGAAGTCACTGCCGCTTTTGAGCGCTACGAAACTGCCCTACTCAGCAATGACGTAGCGGTTTTAGATGAGCTGTTTTGGCATAGCCCCCACACGATTCGATATGGGGTCACAGAAAATTTGTATGGCTATGAGGCGATCGCCTCATTTCGCAGTCAGCGCGGCAAAAGCAACCTTGATCGCACGCTCCTCAAAACCGTGATTACCACCTATGGTCACGACTTTGCCACAGCCAATGTTCATTACCAGCGTCACTCTACAGGCCAAACCGGACGCCAAACCCAAACGTGGATGCGCACTCCCCAAGGTTGGCGTGTGGTCAGCGCCCATGTATCGGTGCTTCCGACTCCAATCTCAGAGTAATGTTTTGAATCTTCAAGCAGGTTGTAAGGCAAATGGACGAGCAAACTCTAAATTCAACAGTAGAATCAAGGCTTAATAGTCTCACCACCGTAGTAGAGCAAATGGCCGAACTGACCATTGCGTCTTCTGAGACTGTTGAACAACTCTCTCAACAGATGGAGGCGATGGGCACCCATGTTCAACAGCAACAGCAGTCTCATGCCATTTTGGTTGAGGCTGTGCAAGCCCTGACCAGCAGACACGATGAGGTTTTAGGACGGCTAGATCAGCTGATTGAGGCGCTCAATGGTTTGGTCATCGCGGAGGTTGACGAATAACTATTTGGCTCAAAACTTGGCTCAAAATTAAGCAACATTAAATCGTCAGCTTGAGAACACTATAGGGTTTAGTCTATCAATATCAATTAACTTATAACTTATCTATATCAATCATCCATTAATCAGGAATGAATCCACCACGATAAGCCAAAATTAGGTTCAGCCGTTTAATCTAACGATAGAAAAAACGTTAAAAATTATTGCTTTGCTAGACAACGGAGTTATGGAAAAGCTGGAGCGTGGGCAAGGGGAACTAAATGTCAGTGAGTGAATCATTAAGGGATTTTTGGTTGTCCCGTCTCAGGGCAGATTTCCCAGAGCAAGCCTCGCAGGCTCACGACAGCATCACGATGTGGTTGTTGGGAGACCCTGCCGAGCGACTAGAAACGATGTCTAGCGACGATTTGGCGATCGCACGTCAAGCAATGGACTACCGCTACCGCATTTTACGGCAGCGCTACCTTGGCACTCCTCAGCAACGAGCCTATCAGCAATTGATTCAACGCCTGGGCAGTCTATTCTTGATTCGCAGCAAAATTCGAACCTGGGTTTCGCTGTCGCGCGATCGCCGTCGCAGCGTCGTCGATGTTTTACAAGAAGTCATCCAGGAGATGATTCAGAGCGATCGCCATATTCAGAGCCAAATTCGCTGGATTGGAGAATGCACCCACAACCCGCGCCTACGCAATGCCTTGATGCTCACCAGCATTGAAGAATATTGTCTGCGTCCCATCCGCAATCAGCCGCTGTTGGTCTACCGCTTTGTCAACTACCTGCGCCGCTCTCAAAAAGCAGGGATGACCCAGGTGCCCGGTGGCGATTTGATTCGGCTGGTGTCTGAAGAGATTGTCCCCGATGCGTCTGACAATCCCGTCAGCCTGCTTGATGATGAAGCCATTGCTCAATATCAAGACCAAGAGCTTTGGAAAGAGCAGCAGGTGCTTCGCCATAAGGTGCAGCAAGAGTTTGTCGATTACTTAAAAGACACGGTGGGTGAAGATGCTTCTCAATGGCTGGAGCTACACCTCCAGGGGCAAACACAAGAGGCGATCGCCCAGATTATGGATATGCCGATTAAGCAGGTGTATCGCCTTCGCGAAAAAATTAGCTACCACGCGATTCGTGGTTTTGGCCTCAAGTCGCACCCCGAGTTGGTCATGACGTGGCTCGGCACCTCCTTAAAAGAACATAGCCTCGGGCTCACGCCACAGCAGTGGGAGCTGTTTTGGAATGACCTGACGCCAGCCCAACAGCACATGATTGGCAAAATGAAAGAAGGAGAAAGCTTAGAGGCGATCGCTCGGGCTCAAAATAC
>JBARXP010000099.1:0-64948 GCA_049647405.1 Elainellaceae cyanobacterium
AATCATAACTGTCACGTTGTACTGATTGTATTTAAGACGGATTGAGAGCTTTGACTGTGAATCGCTTTGAGCCTGAACATCCCAGAATCCTCGTTGTCGATGATCACCCATCCAGCCGCATGACTGCAGTTGCATTGCTTTCAGTCGAAGGTTATGACGTCATCGAGGCAGACAGCGGTGTGACCGCATTGGAAAGCGTTGCAAACTTGTCTCTAGACTTGATTTTGCTCGATGTGATGATGCCCGGTATGGATGGCTTTGAAGTTTGCCGTCGGCTGAAAGAAGACGAACAAACCCGCCTCATCCCCGTCATCTTCATTACAGCGTTGAACGATCGCCGTTCGAGGCTGAGGGGCATTGAGGCAGGCGGCGACGATTTTCTCACCAAACCTTTTGACCAGCTTGAGCTATCAGCTCGTGTTAAGTCCCTTGTGCGCCAAAAGCGCCTAAATGAAGATTTAGATCATGCTGAGCAAGTATTGCTCTCCATTGCCAGCACGGTCGAAAGCCGTGATCCCAACACGGGCGACCACTGCAATCGCTTGATTCAGAGAGGGGAGGCGTTTGGCAAATTTTTGAAGTTACCTCGCCCCGAAATTCGCAACTTGATGTGGGGAGGATACTTACACGATATTGGCAAGGTTGGCATTCCAGACAGCGTCTTGTTAAAGCAAGGTAAGCTGACCCGCACAGAATGGGACACAATGCGTCAACACGTCATTATTGGTGAGCAAATCTGCCGTCCTCTCCGGACGATGCGCGGGGTGTTGCCGATTATTCGCCATCACCACGAACGCTGGGATGGTTCGGGATACCCAGACAAACTGACAGAGCACGAGATTCCTTACTTAGCGCAGATTTTCCAAATTATTGACATCTATGATGCGTTGACAAGCGAGCGCCCTTATAAAGTCGCGTATACCCCGGCTGAGTCTCTCCAAATGCTTCAAGAAGAGACCGATAGAGGTTGGCGAAACCCGGAGCTGATGAGCAAGTTTGCTGAATTTATTCGACTAACGGAGATTGAAGGAAAGTCTCTGGCTGAGGCTCTTCAGGAAAGTGGCTCATCTCAACATGAATCTTCTTCTGAAGCCGCGTCCGAAGCCGCTGAGGTACAGCCCAGTGGAAAAGTGTCATCGATAGCCTAAATCAATCCTCCATACACGGTTGTGAGACTGATTCGAGGCTCTACTCTTCAAACTGCCATAAATCTTTGATGGATTCTTCATCTAAGACTTGGCGTGCCTTAAGAATGAAGGCAACCCGTCCAAGGATGGGTTCTTGACTCTCTTCTTCAGTCCATTGAACCTGAAGCGTTGCGTCTGCATCGACCAGAAAATAGCTGTCTGCATTCCACTGGCGCTGTGCTCGATCGACTAATATCAGGACGTTTTCAGTTGTTCCGGTTGGCGGCAGCGGTAATTGATGGGTTTGAGCCAGTACGACAATCGGATCTTCAGCGGCTAAAACAGCTTTCCATCCTGGTAAGGGAACCCAGGCACCTGTGCCCGAAAATTTGACGATCCTAAAGGGTGCTTCATCTTCAAGCAGAGGAACAGCTTTGAATGCGTCTACGTCAAGGGGAAGCTTTCCAGCAACCGGGATAATGCGGGGGAGTTCTTCCTCTGAGTCCAGCCGATACATGGGCATGAGTGGGGCCGTTCGACTTTTTATGACTGTAAAGTCGGTCAGCAGTTTTTCAATAGCCGATCGGGCAGAGGCGGTTTCCGCAAAACTCAGGCCCTGGGCAATTAAGCGCGATCGCGCCTGCAAATCAGATTGTTGACGAGCCAGTTTCCAATAGTAATAGGCGACTGCATCACCCGGATGCTGCTCAAGGGGAGCAAAGTTATGGGGAGTCGTCGTGAGACGGGTATAGTCTCGCACCGCTTTTGCAAGCTCGTGGGCAGCATCAGCATCTAAGCCCCTTTCCATCGTAATCTTAGCGGCAGCTCTGCGCCCAGGCTGGTTCAAAATTCGGAACTCATATAATATGTCGCTGCCTCGCTGGCTGAAATAGCCTTGAGCTGCGTCTATGTTGTCGCCAGTGGCGATCGCCCCGTAGACTTGCACAGCAACAATGATTTGATTTTGCTGGATGGGCTCAAATCCAGTTTCTTCAAAGATTTGTTGAGCATTGTACCCCTCTTTCTGTAACCGCTGACAAGCCGTTCCCCAGTCTACCCATGTGCCTTCCTTGCGGCGGAGCGACTTCAGCAAAGCTAAGACCTCATCATCACTCATCGGAGTAGAAGGGGCAGACGCATCGGAGTTGGAAGGAGGAATCGCAGACATGGGAATGACCTGAAGAAGAGAAATCAATCGGAAAAAAGGAGGGAAGGGGCGATCGCCCCAAGACCCTAACAGTAGTCTAAACGTAGGTGAAGGCAGGTCATTTAAGACGGCGTATTTTGCAGATCAGGACGTTCTTCTGGCACGATCGCCCCTTCAACCGGACAGACTTGGAGGCAGATGCCACAGTCGATACAGGTCGCAAAGTCAATCCAATACCAATCTGTTCCTTTCGTATTTTTGCCGGGGCCGTCATGAATACATGCAACAGGACATGCCTCGACACAATCTGCTACACCTTCACAGGTATTGGTCACGATAGTATGTGGCACAGTCTTTCAGTTCCTTAATCAACAACAGAGAAATAACGGTAAAGAGGCTTGAGAATCACCATAGCGCAGTGCAATTTATTTGGGAATGTCTGCCATCGGGGTCTTTGCCCAACATGGGGCGCTGCACATTTATGAACCCTGCGATGAACCCTGCGATGACATCAACCCTGCGATAACACTGCTCTAGAGAGATGTCATGACATTGTCTTGTCGAGCTTCGTCTTGTAGAGCTTCATCCTGTCGTGTTTCGTCTTGCAACACTTCCAGAGTAGAGCGTCCATCTGCATCGACCCAAATAATCTTAGGAATACAGCGACCCTGAGCCATCTGACGAACCGCATCAACCCCCATCTGAATATCGAGATTAATCTCAATGCTCAAGCCTTGCTGCTCAAATTCATCATCCAGTGAGAACGATTCGATTGCCCCTTGGCGCTGTTCAGGAGAACGTAGCTTTCCTGGAGTTCTCAGCTGATGGGCGATCGCAAACGCAGCCGTGGCCGCATTGGCATCCTTTGGCACCACAAGGCAGTGAGGAGAGGGCGAGTCGATAGGCATCTGACCTGTTGGAGCCAAGATTTTTTGGAGGGTTTCGATATTGAGCACAAAACCAACGCCAGGGCAGGCTTCTCCTTGAGGATGGTAAAGCCCTAGGAGCTGATCATAGCGCCCTCCTTGCCCCAAAACGTATTGCTGGCGATCAGTCGCGTGAACCACATTGAACACGATCCCGGTGTAGTAGTTGAAGGTTTGAATCAAACTCAGATCCAACACCAGCGAAGAAATCATGGGCAGGTTATGCGCTTGAGCCGTTAGCTCTAATAACTCCATCAGAGACTTTAACGATTTGACAATGTCCTGCTGGCGCGGGTCTAATTCTATTTCAGAAACTCGTTGCAGCACATCGGCAGGGGTACCCCGCAAATCAAGTAGCCACAGGGCGCGATCGCGCAGCTCTGGGGCCAGGGGCAGGTTCTCAAGGGTAACCCGATCAAGCTGGGCGATCGCCACGCGAATGCGATTGCGCCACTCTGGAGGAAAAACCTCAAAGAGCGATCGCGTCAGCTCGGCTTCGCCAATCACCAGATGCCAGTCATGGAGCTTAAGGGTATTGAGGCAATCGGCTAGCAAGAGCAGCACCTCAGCATCTGCCATTGCCCCGCCAATGCCCAGCAGCTCAACCCCCGCCTGAAAAAACTCTTGCTGGCGATCGTGGCTGTTGCGATTGAGCCGCCGAAAAACATTGGCGCTATAGCAAAAGCGCTGAGCATGATTGACCCCTGAGAGGCGAGTCACTGCCGCACGGGCGATCGATGCCGTCAACTCAGGTCGCAGCCCCAGCACTTCATTGTTGGCATCATGTAATTGGATCACAGAAGAAGGCTGCACTGCCCCACCTGCAACTAGGGTGTCTAGCCGCTCAAGGGTTGAAGTGATGATGCGGTGATATCCCCACTGGTGAAAAACACGCTGCAACCGATCTTCAATCCACTGCCTCTGAGCCACGTCAGGAGGAAATAGGTCTCTGGCTCCAGCCGGAGGTTGATACACCATGCGTATTGTCTCACTTCGGATTGACTTCTATTGCAACTGCTCTATTCTACTAAGCTTCTTGCGCCTCGCAGAATATTAAAGTTGCAGAGGAGTCTCACACTGCTATTTCTTGCAGCGCTATTTCTTCTTGCCGCCAAACAGCCCGCTAAAAATTCCGCCCTTTTCTTTTTGGGGAGGCTGCTGATTTTTAGATTTATTCTTGCCTTCGATGCGGTCAAGAATTGCCCGAGCCAGCTCATCTTGAGGGTTTGTCTCTAGAGCTTTACGGGCATGGATCTTGGCCATCGTCTGCTGCTTGGTCGTGAAATAGATATTGGCAAGCCGACTATGACAGCTCGCAACTTTAGGATTCATCCGATTCATTTGAATCGCTTCTCGAAGCTCACCAATCGCTGCCGAGAAGTCTCCTCGACGCTCAAACTCCATAGCACGCCCTAAAGCACGATCGACCAAATCTGGGTCTAAAATTGGGTCTGGAATTGGGTCTGGAATTGGGTCTGGAATTGGGCCTCGTAATCGTCGCGAACCTGATTGTTGGCGCATCAGATAAACCATATTCAGCTCACTGATCTGCCCAATCATGTCTAAGCATTCGCTCAGAGATTCATATTGCTGATCTGATAGCGATTGAACTGCTGCTGAGTAGGCTTGCGTCACATTGCCAGAACTCGCAAGCTGCTGAGCCGCCTTACTGCTAATCACCACCGTGTCTTGTTGCTGATTGAGCTGCTTGCCCTTCAGGCTCAAAAGCAGGTTGTATTCTTTAATCTCGTCTTCTTTTTGGGTTGAAAGCTTCTCGTAAGCAGGGTTCACTAGTTTCGATAACAGCTCTTGGGCGAGCTGCCGCTCTTCGTCACTGGTAATCGCAGAGCTGTCGGGGTGAAGCCGTCGAGCAATCTTGAGGTATCGTTTTCGGACGGCTTTAGGGTCTGCATCAATCGGAACCCCCAATACTGCGTGGTGATCAATGAAGCTTGAACTGAATAGCCCTCGGTCTATTTTCAAATCCATTCTGGTTGCCCTGCTCACCTGCCGCTTCTTCCTCTATAGTTTACTTGCTCTTTTCGCCCTAGAACTGCATCCGATCGCTCAAGACGAGTGATTCTGTGTAAAAAATCAGTAAGCTTTATTCACTGAATTATGTAGAATGCATCAAGCCTTGCGGCTGCTTTACGGCTGTCTTGAGTTACCGCACGGTGGATGTGCCTCGGGTTTTACCCGTCGTGAGCCAACCTGATCACAAGTTCGGGGGCTCGTTAAAGTTAACGTCTGCTGATGCAGTGTCAATCGCAATCTTCTCTCTATGGAAAATTGACGGGTGTGCCTTGTGGCTATGTTTCCCACTCAGACGCGAAATCTTTCTAGTGGTTTAATATTGGCTAGGGTATCGCTCAATTCTTGATGAATCAGGCCATTCGTTGCCAGAATTCGTCCTGTTTTGAGCTGAAACGGGCTGCTGTCATAGGCTGTCACGTGTCCCCCAGCTTCTTCGACAAGAACAACCCCAGCCGCGAGATCCCAGGGTGACAGTCCTCGTTCCCAATAGCCATCAAGGCGACCGCAGGCGACATAGGCGAGGTCAATGGAGGCGGCTCCTCCCCGGCGGACTCCCTGGGTTTTGTGGGTTAAGTGGCAAAATTCGGCATAGTTGTTGTCGCTGGTTTCGTGGCGATCGTAAGCAAACCCGGTAACGAGCAGGCTCTGACTCAGGGTTTGAGTGTTTGAAACCTGAATCGGACGACGATTGCGATATGCACCTAAGCCTTTAGCGGCTTGGAATAAATCATTGTGGGACGGGTCATAGATCACCCCTAGAGAGGGCACTCCGTGGACGAGCAGTCCAATCGAGACGGCAAAAAATGGATATTGATGGGTGTAATTTGTGGTGCCGTCTAGGGGGTCGATCGCCCAGAGATAGTCTGTATTGCTGGCCTCTATCTTGCCAGACTCTTCTGCCAAAACCGAATGTTCAGGAAGATGTCGCTTCAAGACACTGAGAACAACTTGCTCGGCTTCCTTGTCTGCAACGGTGACCAAGTCTCCCGGACGGCCTTTTTCTTCAATGTCATCTAACTGGCCCAAGTAATGCTTGAGAACTTCGCCTGCGGCATATGCGGCTTCAGTCGCAATATCTAAATATGTCTGGAGCTGTCTTAAAGATGGAGTGGTCATGGCGTCGCCCATAGAAGTTCAGGAGCATTGTAAAGCTCAATGGTGAACTGCCGGATCGATCAGGCTGAAGAGACTTCAGCCCGAAGAAAAAATCGCCTAGAGTGAGCGATCGCCCCATTCATCTGCTCTCAATCTTCGTCGAGAGGTAGCCCTGCTTTCACCCGCCCTTTGCCAAAATATCGGCCAAACTGAAGCTCATAGACTTCATCTTCATCTTGGGTCTCAACGGTCAAATCTGATTTGGCGTAGCTCACACACAGCAGGGCATAGCCCTCGGCTCTCAGATCTGGAGAAAGCCCCATTGCTTCAGGCTGGTCAATTTCACCCGCTTTGACACGAACAGCGCAGGCTGTGCAGGCTCCATTGCGACAGGAAAACGGTAGCCGAATGCCCTGCTCTTCTGCCCAATGGAGGATGTAGCGATCGTTTGGAACTTCAATAGAGTGCAGCGTATCGGTTTGGCGATTATAGATTCTGACGGTGTGTGTCTGCTCCATAGCCTCGTACTGAATAACCTCTTAGGAATTGCTTCCAACAAAAAGTCTCCAAACATCTAGTTCACTAGAAATTCTAATGATGCTGTAGAGCATGAGAGACTCTTTTCATTCTGGACTGAATTGCGAGAATCTACCAGCGAATCTTCGAGATGCCATGCCTCAAAGCTTTCTTCCTAGAAGGTGCAAGAGTGAAAAGCGATCGCCCTCAGCGCACCTTGACTCAACGCAAGCTGATCAATTTGCTACAAGGCTGGACTCATCTTCCGATGCGTTGCAGTGAGGATTTTTATACTTTCTTATGCCTTTGGAAAAAACGCCAGGAGTATCCTCTAGTCAGGAGCGAGTCTATTAAAGACTAAATCTTACATAGCTTCATGAAAACTAAGCAATTTATCTTTTTAGGGCCGACTGGTGCCAGAGCACAAGAGCATGCCGCTGCATTGGCGAAGCAATGGCACATTCCTTATGTGTCCACGCCAGAACTTTTGCAGCAGGCGATCGCCAAACAAACTGCCCTCGGAGTTGAAGCCAGTCCATATATAGAAGCGGGCGAGTTGGTGCCTGATACGATCGTGCTCAAATTGATGCGGCAGCGATTTGAGCAACCCGACACCGTGCTAAAAGGCTGGATTTTAGATGGGTTTCCCTGCACCGTAGCCCAAGCCCAGGGATTCGATGAGTGGTGGGCAATAATGGGGTCATCTACGCCAACGGTCGTTTACTTCAAAGTGATGGCGGGCATTTTAATCAATCGTCTCTACACGGAGCTAGGCGAGACCGAGTCTCTATCGGCAATTCGTCGTCGGTTAGACCAGTACCAAGCTGAGATCGATCCTATTTTGGAGTATTATCAGCAGCGCGATCAGCTCAAAACGATCAACGCCAGCCTATCTTTTGCCGAAGTTGCCAGAGATTTGGCCTGCTTAGGTCAAGAAAATATCGGTTCAGCCCCGTTGATTCAAAATGAAGCCGAGCTTGATACTCTCATCGCTAGCCAATCAAGGCTGGTGGTTGATTGTATGGCATCTTGGTGTGGGTCTTGCAAACAGGTGACACCGTCTATCGATAAGCTAGCGGAAGAATATGGCGATCGCGTCAAGGTGATGAAAATAGACTTTGATGCCAATCGGCAACTATCGAAGCGGTTTGGCTTACAGGGCATACCCGCTGTCATGTTTTTTAAGGACGGTGAATTGTTAAAGACATTGACCGGAGTGAAGTCTTATCACGAGTATAATGCTGCAGTCATGACCCTGTTGAATTAGTCTGTTGAATTAGCCTGTTGAATTAGTCAGAGACTCACGAGGGAATATTGACGAGTCGATGAATTTCTATCGCCGCACTGGGAAATCCAAGGGTTAAATCCTTCCATTCCTAACAGTATTTTGACTTAAACAATCACCGTGAAGCCCTCTGCGACTGACCTACAAAAGGTTCAACAGGAAGAGATTCTCTAGGGTTGGAAATGGGTGCGGGCCAACCGTGCTGTCCCATAAGCAGCATCAGGCTGAGCCGACAAGCCGACTGGAACTCCAATATGTCGCTGGCGAATCTGAGTCCAGATTTGATTTTTTGCACCCCCTCCAGCTGTATAAACCTGAGCCAAGGGAGAGGCTCCTAACTCCTGTAGCAGTCGATATCCATGAGCTTCGATACGGGCAATGCTTTCCAAAAGGCCATGTAAAAATGCCTCGTCGGTTTCAGGATAAGGACTAAGCCGGGGCAGCAAGTTGGGATCATTAATCGGGAAGCGATCGCCCGGTGTCAGCAACGGGTAGTAATCAAGAAGACTTGCCTCATTGGGATCAATCGCATGGCTCAATCGTTCAATATCGGCATCGCTGAAAAACTGACGCAATACAGCCCCTCCCGTGTTTGACGCTCCACCCACCAACCACAGGGGGCGATCGCTCTTCGCAAAAGCATCGAGTCGATGGCTGTAGACTCCATAATGAGATGCATTCACAGGAGTTTCGCTGAGCAGCTTAAGCACCAATGTCGAGCCGAGAGACGTGACCGCCTCCCCTGGCTGAGACGCCCCACTAGCGAGAAACGCAGCAATGCTGTCGGTGGTTCCTGCACAAATCTGACAGTCTTGAGCCAGACCCAGGCGATCGGCGATCGCTGGAGTCACGCAGGCAATGGGCGTTCCGGGGATCAAGACTTGCCGAGGCATCTGTAGTCGAGTCGGGAGTCCTTGCATCCACTGCGGATAGCTCAGCTGCTGTACGTCATAGCCCAGCTTGAGGCTATTGTGATAATCGCTGACGCTCATTCGACCATGCAGCAAAAAAGCCAGCCAATCCGATTGGTGGAGCAGATAACCCGGAGCAATTCGTTCTGATGATTGTTCCAGAATTTTCAGTGCTTCAGTTCGCGCGGTCTGCGAATCTGCCGCCTCTAATAACTTCTGCTCTCCTTTTCGTGCTCCCTCCTCGCCACAGTGCCACCATACCCACTTGGCAAAGCTTGATGTCGCGCTTAAAGCGACATGTTCAGCCGGGGCGATCGCCCTTACCAAGGGCAACACTGCCTGTCCTCGATTATCGTTGTAAAGCAGAGGCGGTTTGAGGGGAGTCCCGGCTTCATCGCACCAGAGCACCGTGCCAGAGGTGCCGTTGATGGCGATCGCCCGAATATCCCGGCGCGTCGATGCTGGAATTTGTATAATCACATCGTCCAGAGCGGAGCGCCATAGGGAAGGCCACTCTTGCGGCTGAGCTAGCGAAAAATCACATCGGCCTTCGGCTGCAATAGCTCCGTCTGCGTCAATGGCGACTGATCGCGCCCCCGATGTGCCAAAGTCAATGCCGAGAAAAAGGTGATGAGTCATGCCAAACGATATAAAGCCCCATGATATTAAACAGAACCCATCGCCTCCGATGCAGTTTAAGAGCGATCGCCCCACTCGTCCTCTTTATCGGCAGGTCTGGTGGAAAATGGCGGTGTTGGGGCTGTCAGGAGCCAGCCTATTTTTAATCATGACGCTGATAGCGACTCTTTTCTCGTCATAAGCTTCTTTGCCTGAGTCTGTGGCAATCATTTGAATCGCCATAGTCGTCAGTAAGCGGTGGGCGATCGCCAAAAAAGAAGAGAGCACATTTGTGCTCTCTTAACAAAGGCTCTCTTGAAGAGCCGTTACTTAGCGTTTAGCTTCATCACTCAGATTGGGTTACTGGCTCTACCCTTTCGTGACCCAGACGCTATAAACTAGGCGCTGTCGTCATCCTTGGAGTCTAGATTAAGGTCACTGATATCGCTCCCATCATCAAGGATTGAGGCATTGAGATTGTCACTTCCGTTAGGACGCTGACCATAGCCAGTAAAGCTCGATGAACCGCCGACCAACTCAGTGTCATCATCACTCACATGACGCTTAGCAATCTCAGATGGAGGGAAAACATCCATGCCCGCTTCCAGTTCGTACGTACGAGCAGTCTGATCGTCTAGCACAACGTCTTTGATATCGAAGTCACCTTCGATAACAGCATTGTCGAAGCCAGCATCAGAGCTATTTGGCGACATCTCCTCATAGGCGTTGAACCCTGTACCAGCAGGAATCAAGCGACCAATGATAACGTTCTCTTTCAAGCCTCTCAACCAGTCAGACTTCCCTTCGATAGCAGCTTCCGTTAAGACACGAGTCGTCTCCTGGAAACTTGCCGCCGAGATAAAGCTGTCTGTGTTTAGAGATGCTTTAGTGATTCCGAGCAGCACAGGAGTGTATTCAGCGGGCGCGCCTCCCGTAATCGACATGGCTTCATTACCTTGCTCAACCTGGTATAGCTCTACGAGTTCTCCAGGCAGCATGGTGGTGTCACCTCCATCGTCAATGCGCACTTTCGAAGTCATTTGTCGCACAATCACTTCAATATGCTTGTCTGAAATATCAATTCCCTGAGACTGATATACAGACTGGACTTCGTCTACTAAGAAGGTTTGAACCTCTCGCAGACTAATCAAAGCCGCTTCATTAAATCCCTTAGTTTCCCGATTCAGCAAGAAGAAGATTTCAAGAATTTCGTGGGGATTAGCGGGGCCATCGGTTAGAGCTTCTGCCGCTTGCACCGTTTGCCCATCAGATACGATGACGTTTTGGCCTAAGCCGATAGGATATTCGATGACCGCTCCATCGTCTTCGACGACTTTGACTTCTACTGTCTCGTCATCGCTATAGACAACCTGTGCTGTTCCAGGACGAGCTGAAAGGATACAGGCTTCTTTGGGTTTCCGAGCTTCCAACAATTCTTCAATTCTCGGCAGACCCTGAATAATATCGCCTGTCTTTGCCCTCTCAAAAACGAGTAGTACCAGGTTGTCACCCCGCTGCACCAGATCACCATCATCAATGTGTAGCACTGCACCCGAAGAAACTCGATAAGGACGAGCAATGCGAAGTTTTACGGTATCACCCGTAACCTCTACAACCTGCCCAGATTCTTCAAGGACAGCTCCAGGAACGACTTCAGAACCGGAAACTAGCAGATCTCCAACTTCAACAGCAGGGGTTTGACCTTGAGTATCCACAGAAACCTGATCGACTTCACGCACAATCAGAACTCGGCGAATCGCTTCAATGCCTTCTAAAATGCCCTGAACTTCGCCAGCTTCTTTGCACTGAATTTCTGTGCGAGCAACCACAGCGCCAGGAGAAATCTGATCGCCTTCTTTAACCAGAATTCGAGTTTGAGTGCTGCCTTGGGTCTGATCGGCAACAACATCACGACGAATCACCAGCGTTTCCAGAATCACCATTTGGAGACGAAGAACTTCAGGGTCACTATCGTCTTCAACCAACTCAATATCAGCTGCTAAGTGCGGAGACTCTTCATCAATCTCTAAGATCAATTGAGTTCTCAATAACTCAAGTCCATTAGCCGACTTAACCCTCTCACCATCTTTATAGGGAACACGCTGGATGGCTCGAAGTCGGATTGCACGATTTTCTTCGTCGCTGACAGAGTCCTGACTCGGGACGGAAGGAGTATCAGGGACTGTGAACTCAGTGACCGGACGCAGGAGTAGAGCAGGGCCTTCCGGCGAATCGATATATTCTACGTATCGCAAGTCAGAAGCAACGATACCTTCCGTCACCTCTTCGCCAGCATTAACAATGCTGCCATCCTTTGACATCACCTCTTCCGGATTATCAGCCATATGAAGCTCTCCGGGCTTGATCACGATTTCCCGCAAGATGTCATTTTTCTGGGTGACTTCGACAACGCCACTGCTCTGGCAATAGATATCTTTAACAACCTCAGTGCCGGCTTCAACATACTGTCCATCTTCGACCAAGAGCAAAGACAAGTCTTTGTTGACTTCGTGGGCCTCTTCTGGAATCCAGAGAAGAGTGCCTCCTTTAGTAACTTCATAGCCTTGCTTAGCCTTGCCACGCTTTGCCACTTCTACGCCAGAATATTTGATAATTCCACCCGTTTGCGTGTGGTAGCGATCGTCTATCAGCTCAGCAACAACCTGATTATTGACGACTTTTGCACCTGGAGTAGCAATGAGCGAAAAGCGCTGACTATTTTGTGTTTCGATCAGGTATTGCTCACGCCCTTGAGCACTTTCAACAAGAACACTAGCTTGATTCAGCAAGACTGATGCGGTTACGATTTCGACCTCTCGACTACCTTTCCCTTCGGTGTCTTGAGGAATACGAACTAGGCCGCCATTCTCACTGATCAGCCGCGTTTCGGCTAAGATGCTGCCTTTTTCTACGCGATCGCCATTTTTGACGACGGGTTCAGCACCTGGCAAGAGGTTGTACACTTCCCCAGATAAAATCCAGATCAGTCCACCACGCTGTGCGCTGCGAGTCGTATTACCCTGGCGGTCAGTTTTTTCTTCTGCAACCAAATCTGCAAATCGAACGGCACCCGCTAAGTCAGTGGCGACATCCTTAGTAGCTCGCTCAGTGATCTTACGAGCACGGCTCATCGCCTGCATTTCAGAAAGAATCTGCCCAGACGTAACGGTAGCTCCATCACGAACAAATAAGATAGAACCCTGAGCGACATTAAACTGCTTTTTCTTTGAAGACGAAGAAGCCTCAACCGTTACTTGAATATTTCCCTCAGCAATCAGCGCATCTTCACCGTGGCGAGTTCGGAACGAACGAACCCGGCCCTGGTTGCCTGCCGGAAACCGCACTGTTCCATCAAAAGGAGAGCGAAACTGTTGAGCAATCTCTCCAGTGAAAACTCCGCCCGTGTGGAATGTCCGCATTGTGAGCTGCGTTCCGGGTTCTCCAATAGATTGAGCAGCAATAATACCGACTGCTTCACCCAGGTCAACAACGCTGGCATGAGCCAAGCTCCAGCCATAACATTTCTGACAAACACTTCGGTTTGCCTCGCACGTCAGGGGCGATCGCACAATAACTGCGCCCACACCAGAGTCTTGAATTGTTTCTGCAAGTTCTTCTGATATGTCTTGGTTACGAGCAGCAACGACCTCTTTAGTTTTAGGATGGATCGCATCCCTTGCAAGAACTCGACCCAGCAGACGGTCTTGCAAAGGAATCAAGACTTTTTCTCCATCCGTCATACTGCTCAGATGAATGCCCCGCTCAGTATTACAGTCAAACTCGCGGATAATAACATCTTGAGATACGTCAACCAAACGACGAGTCAAATATCCTGAGTCAGCGGTTCGCAGAGCTGTGTCAACCAGCCCCTTTCGCGCTCCATAAGATGAGATGATGTACTCAGTAACGGTTAAGCCTTCTCGGAAATTTGTCTTAATAGGGAGAGCGATAATCTTACCCTGAGGGTCGGCCATCAGCCCCCTCATTCCAACGAGCTGACGAACCTGAGAAATATTACCTCGCGCCCCTGAAAACGCCATCATGTAGACCGAATTCAGAGTACTCGTCGCTTCAAAGTTACGAATCACCTCATCCTTCAACTCTTCACTCGTGCTATTCCAAGTATCAATAACTTTCTGGAATCGCTCGACCTCTGTAATTTCGCCTCGTGTGTAGCGACTCTCAGTATCTCGAGTTAGCTCTTCAGCAGCATCAAGCAGCTGCCTCTTACTCGGCGGCACTTCTAAGTCATCGACACTGATAGAAACCCCTGCACGAGTAGCATATCGAAAGCCCATGTCTTTCAACATATCTGCCATTTGTGCAGTGCGGGCTGTTCCATAATGAATGAACGCCCAAGCCACTAGTTTGCGAAGCTGCTTCTTATCCGTAACTCGATTACGAAAGATAAAAGGCTGTTCAGTCTTCTGGTTTGCGAGTTGATCTGACATAATTTTGTTGTCTGCCCCTACCGATTGCGTCTGCGTGCGATAAATATAGTAAATTCGTACCTAACAGTTCAGAGACAGAGTCTTAAAACCTAAACTGTAGCGAACTAACTGACCTAGCTAATCAAGGCATCAAAGATGGTCTTGTTGTAAATAATTCGTCCAGGTGTTGTGCGAACATACTGCGAAATTATGTTGCCTTCTGCATCTTCACGGGTACGTCGAAACTTATAAACCTTAGTCACAATGCCATTCTCACTATTCTCTTCGATAGGGGTACTGTCATCTACGTCAGTCTCTACCATGCCGTCAAACCGTACCCACACAAAAGCATGGAGATCAATCGCCCCTTGCTCATACGCGATAATGGCATCATCCATACCAGAGAAATAGTGCCCTTCACCGCGCTTTGCATTGGGGTTCTCAACAGTGAGGTAGTAGCACCCTAAAACCATATCCTGGCTCGGAGTGATAATAGGTCGCCCTGTTGCTGGAGAGAGAATATTGTTAGAGGCAAGCATCAGCAGGCGAGCTTCTGCCTGGGCTTCTAACGATAGCGGCACATGAACCGCCATCTGGTCACCATCAAAGTCTGCGTTAAACGCTGGGCAAACAAGAGGATGAATCTGAATCGCTCGTCCTTCAACCAAAATAGGCTCGAAAGCCTGAATACCAAGACGGTGAAGTGTCGGAGCACGATTGAGCATGACTGGATGTCCGTCAATCACTTCTTCCAAAACATCCCAGATACTCGGGTCATTCCGCTGAATCAACTTCTTCGCGGCTTTGATATTGTTGACCAAGCCCTGACGAATCAAGCGATGAATGACAAAAGGCTGAAACAACTCAATCGCCATTTCCCGAGGTAGCCCACACTGATGGATTTTCAGCTTAGGGCCAACGACGATGACAGAACGACCCGAATAATCAACGCGCTTACCTAGCAGGTTTTGACGGAAGCGCCCCTGCTTTCCTTCAATAATGTCCGACAAAGATTTGAGCGGGCGATTATTCGCGCCAACAACCGTGCGCCCTCTACGACCATTATCAATCAGCGCATCTACTGCTTCTTGCAGCATCCGCTTTTCATTTCTGACAATGATCTCAGGAGCAAGAATTTCCTGAAGTCTTGCCAAACGATTATTTCGGTTGATGACCCGACGATACAGATCGTTCAAGTCCGAAGTCGCAAAGCGCCCGCCATCGAGCTGAACCATGGGTCGCAAGTCAGGAGGGATCACCGGGATATAGCTCAGCACCATCCAATCTGGGCGAGACTGCGTGGCGATAAAATTATCGATTACCCTCAAACGCTTGATCAGCTTTGCGCGCTTTTGCCCTTTGGCAACAGCAATTTCTTCCCGCAAAGTCTCAGCGGTTTCCTCAAGATTTAAATCTTCCAGGAGTCGCTGAATGGCCTCTGCACCAATACCGACCTCAACACCCGTCAGCTTAGAGTCTTCGCTGTAGAGCTGATCCTCGATCTCAATCCACTGATCTTCTGTCAGTAACTGCTTATAGCTCAGGTTATCGGCGTTACCCTGATCCAAAACAACGTAAGCATTGAAATAAACAATCTGCTCAACGTCTCGCAGTGGCACATCCAAAAGGATTGCCATATAGCTAGGAATTCCTTTCAGATACCATACATGGGTAACAGGAGCAGCTAGTTTGATGTATCCCATGCGGTGACGCCGCACACGAGATTCAGTGACTTCAACTCCACAGCGCTCACAGACAATACCTCTATGACGGACACGCTTATACTTACCGCAGTGGCATTCCCAGTCTTTTGCTGGCCCAAAAATTCGCTCACAAAACAAGCCATCCATTTCAGGCTTAAGAGTTCTGTAGTTAATCGTCTCAGGCTTAGTAACTTCTCCCACTACCATGCCATTTGGCAAGGTTCTCTCACCCCACTGACGCATCCGATCAGGAGACGCCAACCCAATTTTGACGTAGTCGAACCGTTGTTCTAGCTTTGGCATTGCGAATTGTTCCTATTATGTGATGCTCAGTCGCGAAAGGCTTGAGGTCTGATTAGTTTCGTCAATCAGAACATTAGCCCAAAGCACCTAACCCGAAAATGTATGGGGTCAAGTGCTTCGGCTTAGGTGGCTTGGTTATTCTTCAACCTCTTCCATCTCTTCACGAGATAGAGATTCATAGGTTGGGCGAGAGGGGGTTCGTCGCGCGCTGACGTCAGCCATAAGGTCAACTTCTACATCACGACTAGAACCGTCCTCATTGGTCTCAAGCTTATGAGCCACAATATCTAAGCAAAGAGACTGTAACTCACGCATCAAGACCTTGAAAGACTCAGGAGTTCCAGGACGTGGAATAGGCTTGCCTTTAACGATGGCATTAAGGGCTTCGTTCCGCCCTTGCATATCGTCTGACTTCACGGTCAACAGCTCTTGCAGAGTATATGCAGCTCCAAAGGCTTCTAGAGCCCATACTTCCATCTCCCCGAATCTTTGGCCACCTTGCTGAGCCTTGCCACCCAGAGGTTGTTGGGTAACCAAGGAGTAAGGACCTGTAGAGCGAGCATGAATCTTATCGTCTACAAGGTGAACTAACTTCAGCATGTAAGCTTTTCCGATCGTGACTGGCCGATCAAACGCCTCTCCTGTACGCCCATCGTAGACTTGGATCTTTCCAGGATTGTCAGGATTGAAAACCCAGTCTTGACCGGACTCTTCTCTGGCTTGATTGAGCTTGCCATGGGTAGAAAGGCGTGACGCCTCTTCCCCATGCATTTCATCAAAGGGCGTAATCTTAAAACGGA
The DNA here is from genome assembly GCA_049647405.1 of Elainellaceae cyanobacterium. GTDB lineage: Bacteria > Cyanobacteriota > Cyanobacteriia > CAKZMO01 > CAKZMO01 > CAKZMO01. Next base: position 16,896 of record JBARXP010000099.1, read on the forward strand.
CATCTAGAATCTGCCCAGCCCAACCCAGCAAACACTCAAACACCTGACCCACATTCATTCGAGACGGCACGCCCAAAGGATTCAGAACGATGTCCATAGGAGTACCATCTGGCAAATACGGCATGTCTTCTATAGGCAAAATTCGGGAAATAATGCCTTTATTGCCATGACGGCCTGCCATTTTATCGCCCACCTGGATTTTGCGTTTCTGGGCAACGTAAACGCGAACGACCATATTTGCACCCGGAGGCAGCTCATCTCCTTGTTCACGGGTAAAGACTCGAACATCAACGACACGACCTTTCTCCCCGTTAGGTACACGCAGAGAATTGTCACGAACGTCTCGGGCTTTTTCGCCAAAAATAGCGCGAAGCAACTTTTCTTCAGGCGGCTGATCAGACTCGCCTTTGGGAGTAACTTTACCCACAAGAATGTCACCAGCGTCAACCCAGGCTCCAATCCGAATAATGCCACCCTCGTCAAGTTGCCTTAGAGCATCTTCACCAACGTTTGGAATCTCACGGGTGATCTCTTCAGGCCCTAACTTCGTCTGGCGCGCTTCAATTTCATATTTTTCAATGTGAATTGAAGTGTAGACATCATCGAAAACAAGGCGCTCACTAATCAGGATTGCATCTTCGTAGTTGTAGCCTTCCCAAGGCATATACGTAACCAGGACATTCTGCCCTAGAGCAATTTCACCACCTTCAGCGGCTGAACCGTCAGCAATGACCTGGCCTGCAACGATGCGATCGCCATGAAACACAATGGGACGCTGGTTGAGACAAGTGTCTTGATTAGAGCGTTGATACTTCTGGAGTACATATTCATGAGTTTTTCCCTCCTCATCTTGAATACATACTCGATTGGCATCTACGTAGCTAACCTGACCTGCAACTCTGCTCACAAGAACCATTCCCGAGTCACGAGCAGCCTGAGCTTCTAGACCTGTTCCCACCAAAGGCCGCTCTGGTCTTAACAGAGGAACCGCTTGTCGCTGCATGTTAGAGCCCATGAGCGCCCGGTTAGCATCATCGTGCTCCAGAAAGGGAATCAGAGACGTTGCGACAGAGATGATTTGGACAGGAGAGACAGCTACATAGTCAACCTCAGTTGGAGATGTCGTTGTAAAGTCTTGTCGATATCGGACAGGAACCGTCTCACCCAGGATGTACCCATTTTCATCAGTCGGCACATCACCAGGAGCGACCCTCAGATCATCTTCCTCGTCAGCCGTCATGTAAGTCGGCATCTCTTCTCGAAGAACGCGACCGTTCTCAACTCGGCAGTAGGGTGTCTCAATAAACCCATATGAGTTGACGCGAGCATGGGTTGCTAGCGAACCGATCAATCCAGCGTTGGGCCCTTCAGGTGTCTCGATCGGGCAGATTCGACCATAGTGAGACGGGTGAATATCTCGAACCGCAAAACCAGCTCTCTCCCGAGTCAATCCTCCAGGGCCCAAAGCACTTAGACGACGCTTATGGGTTAACTCCGCCAGCGGATTAGTCTGATCCATAAACTGCGAGAGCTGCGAAGAGCCAAAGAACTCTTTAATCGCTGCCACCAACGGCTTGGGATTCACGAGAGATGCAGGCGTCAAAGAATCTGCATCAGAGACGGTCATTCGTTCTCGAATAATTCGCTCTAGGCGATTGAGACCGACTCGCACTTGGTTTTGAAGCAGCTCACCGACAGAACGAACGCGACGATTTCCAAGGTGATCGATATCGTCTACCGAGCCAATATCAAATTCGAGGTTGATGAGATAATCTATAGACGTCAAGATATCTTGAGACGTCAAGACTCGAAGAGTTTCGGGTACATTGAGTCGGAGTTTGCGGTTGAGCTTATAGCGACCCACACGCCCCAAATCGTAGCGCTTAGAGTCAAAGAACCTAGAATCTAAAAGCTGCTGTCCACCAGATACGGTAGGAGGCTCACCCGGACGCAGTTTTCGATAAAGCTCCATCAGAGCCTCTTCTTCAGAAAACTGGCCTTCTTTCTCAATCGTCTTCTGAAAATACTCAGGATGCCTGAGCGCATCAAAAATCTCTGCATCGGATAAACCCAACGCTTTGAGGAGAACCTGAGCCGAGAGCTTTCGAGTCTTATCAATCCGGACCCAGACTAAATCGTTTTTGTCGGTCTCAAATTTTAACCACGCGCCTCGGTTAGGAATCAGACTAGCGTTGTATGTTCGCCGACCGTTCTTATCAGTCTCTGACTTGAAATAAACCCCTGGGCTTCGAACAATCTGATTAACGATAACCCGTTCTGCACCATTGATAATGAAAGTTCCGCGATCGGTCATCAGAGGCAGATCGCCAATAAAAACCTCTTGCTCTTTGATCTCTCCCGTTTCTTTATTGATTAGACGAGTCGGGACATACATTTGAACTGCATATGTACTGTCTCTTCGCTTTGCCTCGTCAACATCGTACTTGGGTTGCTTGAGCTTGTAGTGTTTGCCCAAAAAATGCAATTCAAGTTTGCCCGTGTAGTCAGTAATCGGGGAAAAGCTATCAAGCTCTTCGATTAAACCTTCTTCCAGAAACCAGCGAAAACTCGCTCTTTGGATTTCAACTAAGTCAGGCAGTGTAAACTCAGGGGAGGTTTGAGTCAGATTAGTCATGCGTCTCCTCAGATGGATCGCCTCTAGGCGTGCCAAATACTACGATACTACTTTTGATATGTCAACTAAAAGTCAAAAATCAGAAAAGATTAGCGTTCTATATCAATAACTTCAGTTTCAGCACAAAGTTAACTTCCTAAACCGTTGCAGAAAGGGAACTTTCGGCAAACATTACAAATTAATACACTTTGTTTATGAACGATTGATTTTGAAGCTACCTCTTTTGCTATGCGGCGGCGATCGCCTATAGGAGGGATATGAATATTTAAGCCAGATCATGCACAAGCGTTCTCTACTGGAAAAGGAATAAAGCTAGACCAGGCATTGGTCACCGAAGACTTAGTTGGCTACATAGCACCTCATGTTTTGTGAACTCACTCAAGCACTTCACACACCTAAGCCGTCTTAGAGGCTTCACCTACAAGAGGTTCCAAATCAAAAAGGCGTAATGCATTAGTTGAGGTTTGTGCTGCGATCGCCTCCACAGAGACATTCCGAAGCTCGGCAAGCCGTTCCGCTACGTGACGGACATAACTAGGCTGGTTTCGGCCTTTCCCTCTATGGGGGACAGGAGCCAAAAATGGGCAATCTGTTTCAATTAGCAGGCGCTCATCCGGAACGAGCCGAGCCGAGTCATGCACTTGCTTTGCGTTTTTGAAAGTCGCAATGCCACTGAAGCTAATATAAAACCCCAAGTCTAGAAACCATTGAGTCTCCTCCATAGTCCCACTCCAGCAATGCATTACACCCTGGACTGAACCATAAGAATCGCAAAAATTCCGCAATAGCTGTGCAGCTTGTAAAGCCGCGTCTCTGCAATGAATAATCACAGGTAAGTTCAAATCTACAGCCACTCTTAATTGAGCGGTGAAAGCATCGAGCTGACTTTGGCAATTTTCCGCCTTGAAGAAGTCCAACCCTGTTTCGCCAATGGCAACAACTCGCCGATCAGACTGAGCAAGCTGCCGAATTTGCTGCTCAACCTCAGGACACCACCGAGAGTCAACATCTAGAGGGTGAAGACCTACGGCAAAAGATAACTCTGGGTATTGGTCGGCGATCGCCCGAATCGAATCAAACTCACCCGGCTCGACACAGGAGTGAACCAAACGAACTACTCCAGCATCGCGCCATTGCTGAGCAACTTGCTCTAGATCTGACTGAAATGTCGAGAAGTTTAAATGGACGTGGGTATCAATCAACTGCATAACAGTAATTTCAGCACCAACTTCTCTACGGCTAGAACTCTTGGAAGACATTGGATTGAGAAGCTAGAACATGCCTGGAAACTCTGAACGAGAAAGCAGCTAGTATGCAAGCCTTCTTCTTCATTCCTTTCAGCAACCCTGCCTTCAATATAGTCAAACTATTTTTTCCTTGTTAAGGAAATCTTCGTTAGGCAAGAAAATTAGATCAAGCAGAAGCTTTCTCGGTGGCAGCAATCTGTTTGGAATAACGAGATAGCCTAGCTTTCTTCCGAGCACCGTTGTTCTTGTGAAAGACTCCACGCTGAACAGCTTTATCAATTTTGCTGTAAGCAACCGACATCCGTTCCCGAACTTCTTGTTGCGCCTCAGGGGTCGGATCAGCTACACATGCATCAACAGCTACGGTACAGCGCTTTATCAAAGTCCTAACTGCGGACTTATAAGACTTATTCCGAAGGCGATTTCGCTCGGTAACTTGAACCCGCTTAATGGCTGATTTGATGTTAGGCACGGCATCTTCCCAAAAACTTCCCACGAATTCACCACTATATCAAGTAAATTCAAAAAATGCAATTTACCCTCAGCAATTCCAGTAGTTCTCAGAATGAGAATTGCTGCAAAACCTGTACTATTTTTTGGCGTTTGGAGATAATTGGTTTGAGATTGAGATTGAGATTGAGATTGAGATTGAGATTGAGATTGAGATTGAGATTGAGATTGAGATTGAGTTTGAGATCGAATTAAGCATGAAGATCTGTGGTGACGACTGCAAAACACACAGTTTTTGCTCCAACACGTTAATCTGTAGGAGCGTTAAGTCGATAGAATAGATAAGAAGTTTCGGCGAGCTTGGCGAAGGGACTGATTCAATACTGCTCTGATGTAGTGTTCCCGATTAGTCGTAACCAGTGCGAATTTTAGTCAGGGTCACGAGATCGACATGGAATCCACATAAACAAGCTTGTTGAGCAAGCAAAGGGGTTGTCTCAGGTACGCGGTTTAGTCTACATGCCCAGATACACTAGCTTCATCAACTAATGCACAAGACCTGTGCTCACATTCTCCACTCGCGGGAGCCTTGCTCTAATGCTCCATGTAAATCTCGCCAAAACTTGTTGTGGGTATGAATTTCTTAAGCGTGAGCATGTGTAGTGAAAAACACTGCCATCTCTGGAACTTAATATTTTGAAACAGTGGCGACAGAAATGGATTTGGATCTGAGTTTGACTGATGTTTTGAGTTGAAGTGGCGATGCTGCGAATAATTACTCAGCTAGCTGAGGCACGGGCTGAACTGCGTCGCATCTGCGGTCGCACAAACGACGAACATATCGTTAACAAGGAAGCTACCGTTCGAGAGGTGCTTCAAGCAGTGAAGCGTCAGGGCGACCAAGCGCTCTTACACTACACTGAGGAGTTCGATCATCAACTTTTAAAGTCTGACGAATTGAGAGTCAGTGGTTCAGAATTGGATGCGGCCTATCAGCAAGTGTCTAAAGAGCTGCTAGAAGCGATTCAAGTGGCTTGCCGTAATGTCGAATCGTTTCATCGGCAACGCATTCCCAAGAACTGGGTACATTTTGGCGAAAATGACGTAGTTTTGGGCAAACGCTACACGCCTGTTGATCGTGCTGGGATTTATGTCCCTGGTGGTCGGGCTGCTTACCCTAGCACAGTCATCATGAATGCCATTCCAGCTCGTGTGGCTAAGGTGCCTCAAATTGTTATGGTTACGCCTCCCGGAGCTGAAAAATCTCTCAATCCGGCGGTTTTAGTTGCGGCTCAGGAAGCGGGTGTTCATGAAATTTACCGCGTTGGCGGTGCCCAGGCGATCGCCGCTCTAGCTTATGGAACAGCCAGCATTCCAAACGTAGATGTGATTACAGGGCCAGGAAATATTTACGTCACCCTGGCGAAGAAAATGGTGTACGGCACGGTTGGCATCGATTCGCTAGCTGGGCCGTCTGAGGTTCTGATTATTGCAGATTCCAAAGCCAACCCTGTCCATGTTGCCGCTGATCTGCTGGCCCAGGCTGAGCATGATCCCATGGCGTCAGCAGTTTTGTTGACTCCCGACTCCGCTCTCGCTCGTCAGGTTGTAAGCGAAGTTAAAAATCAGCTGACCGATCATCCGCGTAGCCTTGATACAGAAAAGGCGATCGCCAACTATGGATTAGTCGTTATTATCGATTCTCTAGAAACAGCAGTACAGCTCTCAAATGAGTTTGCCCCAGAACACTTAGAACTCGAAGTTGAAGAACCTTGGGAGTTGCTTGAGAATATTCGCCACGCCGGAGCTATTTTCCTGGGCTATTCAACGCCAGAGGCCGTCGGCGATTATCTAGCAGGGCCAAATCATACTCTCCCCACGTCTGGAGCCGCTCGTTATGCGTCACCCTTAGGGGTTGAGACCTTTATGAAGCACTCTAGCCTGATTCAATATTCCCCCACGGCTCTGAGGCAGGTGGCCGGAGCCGTTGATCTGTTGGCGACAGCAGAAGGTCTTCCCTCCCATGCCAATTCGGTGCGATATCGAGTGACGGACGAACCCGATCCGAGTGTTTCACAAGAGTAGCCGTACGCCGAATCAGATTTCAGCCTGACGATTCATCACCCCTTAGACAAACAGGAGGAAGAGAATAAAAAACATCAACACTAGCGTATAGTCCAGACTTGAAACTGAGCCATGAAAGGTGTCAGCCCTTCGGCATCATGAAAAGTTAGTTTCTAAACTTTATTTTCTAAACCCTGTTTTCTAAGCCTTGTTTTCTAAACCCTGTATAGATTGCACAGCAGGCAACACAGGATTTAAGAACTTTATATTGAACTGTGTCCACTTACTCAAGTGGGTATTAGCTCAAAGCTTACATTCCTGAGAAAAGCCATGATTGAGATGTGCAGTCAACCCAACGTTGTTGTGACTGACGTTGTAGTTCTAAGAAGGGTGCAATTCAGTTAAACCATTAAGCAGTCCGTTTTCATTTTCATGGGATGCCTGATGTTGATATGGCCTGTAAGTAGATGCGCGGCTAAACCCTAACGTCTGCTTCATGCGCGCAGTCGGCGGCATAGAGGCTAGGCAATAGTTTTTAAGAATGCCGAACTACGTATTTGTTTATGACACAACCAGATGATGAGTAGGATGATGATGAGTAGGCTGCGGGTTTTGATGTCTTACATAACCAATGTCTTATGGCACCAGAGTTTATCACTCCACTCGCTCAGGGTCGGCGAACCCTAGCTGCAATCGTTATTACCGATGGCGTGGGATTCAGTGCCCGTATGTCTACGGACGAAGAGCTGACCCTGGGCCTCATTCATCGTGATTTGCAGATGATGACGCAGATCTGTGAGCCCGAAGGAGGCCAGGTACTCAAGTCTACGGGCGATGGGCTATTGATGTGTTTTGCTAGTGCTGCCCAGGCGATGAGTTGCGCGATCGCCATTCAGCAGCAGTTTGCCGAACTCTCGGCTCATCGGCAGCCACAAGATGTGCTGATGCATCGCATCGGAGTGCATCTTGGTGATGTTTTCTTGAGCGAATCTGATGTCATGGGAAATGGTGTCAATATTGCGGCTCGACTCCAAACTCAGGCAGAACCCGGTGGCATCTGTCTCTCCCAAACCGTCTACGACGTGGTCAAGTCGCAGCTATCGCTCAAGGCTCGATTTATGGGAGCGCTGCATCTAAAAAATATTCAGGAACCCGTTCCGGCTTACCACATGATGCCAGCGGGCGATCGCCCAGATGAACCTGGTTCTGAACAAAATACTGACCCGTCAGGCCAAGTCGATTCCTCAATTGAGCCAGCGACACAAGCTGTCCAACCCGCTGTCCAGCCAGCCGTCCAACCGTCCGAGTCAGCCAGCTCATCCGATTCAAGAGGGTTTTCCGTCACCCGCATGGATGAGAACGGGAGCCCCGCTCTCCCCGAGGTCAAAGCTTTTCTCCAGCAGGAAGTGATTTCTACCGGGGAGCTGATTCACGATCGCTACCGGATTCAGACCTCGCTTGGGCAAGGCGGTTTTGGTCGAACCTACCTCGCCAAAGACATTCATCGCTTTGACGATTTGTGCGTGCTAAAAGAATTTATGCCGCTCAACACCTCCGATTATGTGGTAGAAAAGGCACGCACATTGTTTGAGCGAGAGGCGAAGGCGCTTTATCAGCTCAACCATCCGCAGATTCCGAAGTTTCTTGCCTGGTTTACCTATGCCAGTCGGCTGTTTATCGTGCAGGAATATGTCAATGGGTCGTCCTATTCACGATTGCTGCAAACTCGATTGCAGAAGGGATGTACGTTTTCTGAGGCAGAAGTGCTGCAGTGGCTCTACGACTTGCTGATGGTACTCGACTATCTCCATAACCAGGGCATCGTTCATCGCGATATCTCAACCGACAATGTGATGCAGCCAGACAATTCGCCCAAACCTGTACTGATCGACTTTGGTCTAGTCAAGCAAACGGTCTCAGACGTGTTGGCGCAATCTTCTAGTCAATCGTCTCAGAGTGGGGAAATGTCTAAGCGGTCGTTTGTCGGCAAGCTGGGCTATGCGCCGCCCGAACAAATCCGCATGGGGCAGTGTTTTCCATCGAGCGACTTATATGCTCTTGCCGTGACGGCATTAGTGCTACTGACAGGCCAACAGCCCAATCTGTTAATCAATCCTCATTCTTTAGAGTGGGACTGGCGATCGCACATCACAGTCAGCGATACCTTTGCCCAGTTAATCACCCGCATGTTGGCCGAGCGACCGAGCGATCGCTATCCCACCGCCGCCGCCGCGCTGTGTGCCATCCATGATTCTCCTCTAATTCAGCAGATCACCCTACGCCCGGTCGAAACTCAAATTCAGTCTCAGGCTTGTGCAACAGAACAGGCAGCTCTCAGCCAAAATATTCAAGATATTCCCCCCGTTTCCGCAGCAAGTTTTCTGAATCCAGAGTTTTTAGAAACGTGCCGAACAGCATTAATCCAGTGCATTGGCCCAATGGCGAATTATCTCTTGGTCGATCTCCAGGGAAACCATCCCAACGTTAGCCCCGAACGGTTTGTGCAGCTACTGGTGCAAGAGATTCCCAACACGCATCAGGCCGAGCAGTTTCAGACGGTCATGGAAGATACGTTGAGACTTGCTTCCCAACGTTCAACAGCCAAGACCAGCATAGATTCTGAGTTTATCAAGCGCTGTCAACGCGAGTTGGCTCAGTGCATCGGCCCCATGGCTAGCTTCATCCTCGATGATGTGATGGTGCAGATGAAGCCGACTACGCCCCAAGAGCTAATTCAGGCGATCGCCATCGAAATCCCTGATCCCAAAAAAGCAAAAGAATTTGAAGCCGCTATGCGATCGGTTTAGTCTCAGGGATTACTGCTCCTTGACCCGATTATCAAGACTTCCAGGCTTGGGGTTGCTGAAATCGATACACATCCCGCAGCACCTTTACCCAACCGTCAGAGACAGAATCGAGCAGGCGATCGCCCTTTTCTTTTGTGGCAACGGTTGCATCTCCCAGCACTCCGCTGCGGCTGAGATCGCGGGTCGTCCAGGCAAAGGGGAGCTTGCCCTCCATGCTGAGCAGGCTATCTTCGGGAAGTCCGTGGGGATATTCAGCCACGGCTCGATCCATCTTCACCTGATCGGGCAAGATTGAGAGCAGCACGCTGGTTTCAGCATCCCCCGCATGGATGCCCAGTTCCTTCTCTTTTTGAGACAGCAGCTCGCTGCCCACGTGGGGCGCACGCCAGCTAAACAGCGGAAACACCAGAAAATCTTCTTTGGCCTGGTGCAAATCGCGGGCGACGATTTCCATGATTTGGGGCTGGCCGCCGTGGGCATTGAGCAAGACCAGCTTGCGAAATCCAGCGCGGTAGATACTCTCTGCCACTTCCATCAGCACGGTGATCAGCGTTTGAGCCGTCAGCGTAATCGTGCCCGGAAAATGCCAGTGCTCATTCGACTTGCCGTAGCACTGGCAGGGCAGCGCATACACCGGAACCTCCGGCTCTAGCTTTTCTAGCGCTTGACCGAGAATGGCCGTGGCGATCGCCGAATCCACCACAATCGGCAGGTGGGGGCCGTGTTGCTCAATGGCACCCACGGGCTGCACAATCACCACATTTTCCTTGTCGGGCATGTCGCGAATGTCTGTCCAGGTGAGGTATGGAAAAAAGCGTTCGGGAGGAATGAATCCGTGCATGGTTTCAAATCAATTGAAATTGTAGAGACTTTCGGTTGCAGTCGCGCTAGTTGCCAATTCTTGATGGAGTCCACTATTTTTTGGATGTGCTTCTTCATACTTTAAGTGGATATCTGTTGTGAGCGATCGCCCCTTTCTAGATCTTGAGAGCCACTGGGCCAAAGACTGCGTCATGGCCTTAGCCGAGCGTAACCTAATTCAGGGCTATGACGACCAAACGTTTCGCCCTGAGCAACCCATCACTCGCGCTGAATTTTCTGCTCTGCTCAAGCGCGTGTTTCCTGCTTTTGAGGCGGTGCGTTCGGCTGCTGAATTTCTCGATGTGCCTGAATCTCACTGGGCATTTGACCCCGTCACTTGGGCTGTCGAGCGAGGCTTTTTTGCAGGCTACCCCGACGATACCTTTCATCCTGATGAATTATTGGCGCGATCGCCCGCCTTGGCCGTGCTCAGCAGCGGCTTGAAACTGGGAGAAACGGAGCGCGTCGATCAGATTCTTGCCGCTTACTTTGATGATGAAGCCCAAATCGAGCTAATGTTTCGACAGGCGATCGCCACAGCAACCCTCAACCAGCTAGTGGTGAATGTGCCCGACGTGCGCAAACTTCGCCCCCTAGACGAAGTGACGAGGGCCGAAGTGGCCGCGTTCATCGCTCAGGCATTAGACCTGCCCGGTGTACCGCCTCAATTTATAGTCTGGAGTCTGCAACTGTCTGACTTGCCTGAAGATGCGGCGATTCCGTTTGAGGAACTGCGATCGCACTCTGTCTTAACTCGTCAGATTCAACTGGAGCTAACCCGACTCGGCCTGTATGTCGGTAGTAGTCAAATCGATGGTCTCTATGGAGGCCGTACTGAGGTTGCGCTGCTTCAGTTTATCGAAGAGGTGAAGCTGCCCAATGGTGAAACACGCCTTCTCGATCGGGCACTGGCAAAAGCGCTGATCAAAGCCACAGCAGATGACTTTAAGCTGGTAGCTGCCCGTAAACGTCAGCAGGTTTTTCAAGACTATTACGCCCAAGAAGCCGGATTGAGTGCCCATTTGCTGGCTTTTCTCGACCGGGGCTATGGGCGATCGCCCTATGTCAACGAAATCAATGCCTTTCCCGACCGACTCAAAGAAATTCCGAACGGTCAAGATTTGGTCGCCCCCGACCTAGATCAGCTCACCGCGTTTCCCAACGTCGGCAAAGTACCCACCATTGACGAAACGGGGCTAAGTTTTCTGCATTCTGACATCAAGCAAGCCTGTGTTTGTCTGCTGAGCAATGACGATGGCGTGCGATCGCGCTGGCTCGGGCGCAATGCCCTGAAAAATGTGGAATGCTGGAGCACCACAAAAATTCTCACGATTCTCAATGTGGCCTGTCAGGCCAACGCAGCCGACCCATCGATTGATCTCGACACCTGCAAAATCCGGGTAAAGGGACACCCTGGCGGTTACGGATTTCACGACATCGTTCGCGATATTTTTACCTACGAATCTCGCATCGCCTCATCCAATTCTCTGGCTTACATGCTGAAACAGTTTCAGACGCCGCTCCAGCTTGACTCGTGGGTTAAAGACATCACCGGAAATCGGCATCTCAGCTTTCAAGGTCGGTATGGTGAGCCTGCTTTTATGACGACTCCCGAACTGTGGGATGAACGCGCTCGGAAGGTGATTTTGGCAGGCAATCCCAACGAGCATCTCTCAGGCAACTCGGTTTCGCTCTACGACCTGACTCGCACGATCACTATGCTGGGCTGGCATCATCATCTCACCCGCGAAACTCGTCTCCCCGGTGCCCAGTGGGATACGTTGGAAGGGCTGGTTCGGGCTTTTGCCACCGACAAAGCTCGTTATTTAGATGCGGCGATCGCCCGTCTGGGGCTAGACTCAGTGATTCGCTCTCCCGTGATTATTTCCAAACTGGGGGATGGTCGCAGCTCCATCCGCGATCGCGCCGAAATCGTCTACGTTGCCTTCTGTCAGTTTGTCGATAAGCGTCCCAAAGCCGAAGGCAAACCGCCCAAACAGCGGGCGATCGCCCTGGGTCTGCTATCAGCCATCGACTTTGGCGGTGACTATGATCGCGAAGCAACCCACCTCGACGCCCGCATGGCGGCAGAAGTGACCGAGATTCTGCGGCGTGTGGTGACCGATGACTGGCTCAGCCAAGCCTCTCAGACCATTCGATTTGGCATGGGGCGATAGCGGCCTGTCCGGGTTCGGTAATCCATGATTGAAAAACATGGAGCAGCCGACATTTAATAGAGATAGCGTAGTCGCGTAACTATCTGTTCGCCCTCACCCTAAATCCCTCTCCCAGAAAGAGAGGGACTTTGAATTCGGCTCCCCTTCTTCCAAATTTGGGAGAAGGGGTTGGGGAATGAGGGTCTGGGTCGCGCAGGAATTCAGCCCGAATCTAGGTAACGAGACATTGAGGGTCTGTGAGGGCTCTTGGTTACGTAGGCTGACTACAGGTAGGGCATCTTCCACATGCACACCCCTCATCTGGCAAAAAACGTTCATGAGTGATTTTTTTAAGGGCTTCGAGCAACTTCTAGAACTGGCAAAAACCCTCGAAGAGAAGGCAGAAAAAGGCGAGCTAAAGACTGACGTTCAGTTTCGCTCAAGCCATCTCAGCAGCATTCCACGTCAGGGCAATCGTTCCTCTAGCAGCAGTAGCGATAACATCGGCACCGAAAAGATTCGTCGCCCCGCAGCCGATCGCCCAAACAATTCGGCACCGGGTCGTGCAGGCAATGGAGACGACTCTGCCTCAGACGATCCCAATGTCATCATCACGCCCCCCCCTGAAGACGAGGGCGAGCGCCCCTCTCTCAGCGACGTAGGCGGATTGTCGGAAGTGCTCAATGAGCTGAAGGAGCTAGTCGAAATTCCTCTCAAGCGCCCAGATTTGCTGGCAAAGCTAGGGCTAGAACCCACCCGAGGCGTCTTACTTGTAGGGCCTCCCGGCACCGGAAAAACCCTCACCGCCCGCGCCCTGGCAGAAGCTCTAGATGTCAGCTACATCGCCATTGTTGGCCCTGAGGTCATGGGCAAATATTATGGAGAGGCAGAAGGTCGCCTGCGGGGCATCTTTGAAAAAGCGACGAAGGCCGCTCCCTGCCTCGTGTTTATTGACGAAATCGACAGCCTCGCCCCCGATCGCAGCAAGGTTGAAGGGGAAGTCGAAAAGCGTCTCGTCGCCCAACTGCTGAGCCTCATGGATGGCTTTGCCGCGTCGAAAGGGGTGATTGTCGTCGCCGCAACCAACCGTCCGGATCACCTTGATCCAGCCTTGCGCCGTCCCGGACGCTTCGACCGCGAAGTCCACTTCCGCGTCCCTGACCGAGACGGACGCCTGGAAATTCTCAACATTCTCACCCGCAAGATGCCCCTAGAAGACAGCGTGGAGTTGGGGGCGATCGCCGACCTCTGTCTAGGACTCGTCGGAGCCGACCTCAAAGCCCTCTGCCAAAAAGCGGCCTACGTTGCGCTTCGTCGCCAAGTGAAATCTTTAGATGAGCCGATTCCCAACAGTTTGACCATTAGCCAAAACGATTTTCTCCAGGCTATCCGCGAGGTGAAGCCTTCGGCATTGCGTTCTGTAGAAGTCGAAAGTCCGAATGTGACGTGGGACGATATCGGCGGTCTTGATAGCGTCAAGCAAACCCTGCAAGAGTCGGTCGAAGGGGCGCTACTCTACCCCGAACTTTACCAGCAGACCAAAGCTCAGGCTCCGCGCGGCATCTTGCTGTGGGGGCCACCGGGTACGGGCAAAACCCTATTGGCGAAGGCGATCGCCGCCCAAGCCCGCGCCAACTTCATCTCCGTCAGCGGCCCCGAACTGCTGACTAAATGGGTCGGTGATGCCGAGCAGGCCGTGCGAGAACTGTTTGCCAAAGCGCGGCAGGTGTCGCCCTGCGTCGTGTTTATCGACGAAATTGACTCGCTGGCTCCCGCCCGAGGTAAATACAGCGGCGACTCCGGCGTGAGCGATCGCGTCGTTGGGCAACTGCTGACCGAGCTTGACGGACTCAAGGGCTGCGTTGATGTGCTGCTCGTCGGAGCCACCAATCGCCCTGACGCTCTCGACCCAGCCCTGTTGCGAGCAGGCCGACTCGATCTGCAAATCAAAATCGATCTGCCCGATTTGGAAAGCCGCCTCGCCATCCTTCAGGTTCACAACCAAGAGCGGCCTCTGGCTGATGAGATTGATCTGTCAACGTGGGCGACTCAAACCGATGGCTGGAACGGAGCCGATCTGACACTGCTCAGCAACCAGGCAGCCCTCGAAGCCGTGCGTCGCTATCGCTCCCAGCCTCTGACCGACCCCAGCCAGATTCGGATTACGACCAACGATTTTGCGATCGCCCACACGATGCTGCTCAATCAACGCCAAGCACGCTGAAATGGCTATTAGTCGAGTGTAAGGAGTAGAAATATTGAACCCATTTGGAGAAATAGGATCATGCCTGAACCGTCAGTCGAAGAAGTCAAGAAACAAGCACTTGCAACCCTGATGGCACATTTTGTTCAGCAAGGTCACCCTGAGCAATACGCTCAGCACATGGCGATGTTGGCAATTTTTCAAACTGACTTGGAATTGCGAAATGCTCAGATGACGCGGTTGCTCGGATGGCTAAAACAAGACCATGCCGACATCTATGAACAGGCGGCAGAGTTGGTCGAAGAAGTGCGGCTTGAGTTTGAAACTCGGCTGTAGTTTCTGTTAGGAAAAGGGGCGATACGGGCTACGCCCAGGCAAGCCAACGCTCTTGCCTTGTGGGGAGGGCGATCGCCCATTTATAGAAAAGGGGCGATCGCCCTTCATCAAAACTCCAGGACTTCACAGTGTTAGCATCAAGACCAATGAGCATTTAGGTCATCGTAGTGACGATCACAAAAGAACAAATGGCTGTCTATCGAGCGTCTGCTCAGCAACGGCAACGGCAACAGCTAGAGCATTCGCGTCAACGTTATCAATTGGGCATGACCGTTGTTCAACAAGCGACTGAACTGCTCAAACAAGAATTTCGAGTGAAAAAAGTGGTCTTGTTTGGTTCTATGCGATCGCCCAATAGAGTTCACGAACGCTCTGATGTAGACCTTGCTGTTTGGGGACTTAACCCAAAACACTACTATCGGGCCGTAGGCCAACTTCAAGGACTCCATCCTGACATTTCGGTAGATCTCATTGAAGCTGAATCAGCCTCGCCGCAGATGCTGAGAGAGATTGAGACAATTGGAATTGTGTTATGAGTCAGAATGCCATTAGTCTTGCTGTTCGCATTCGCGCAGAGTTAGCTGATATTGATCAAGTCGTTGAACGAACGCAGCGATTGCTAGCAAAAGCAATCGAACGTAATGATGACGACTATTATGATGGTGTTGCCCTTAATCTCCATAGCTTTTACACAGCGACTGAGCGCATTTTAGAAGAAATTGCCCGAGAAATTGATGCTGCTATCCCTACAGGCCCTGAGTGGCATCGAGATTTGCTATTGCAAATGTCAGCAGAATTTCCAAAGGTTCGCCCGCCTGTGCTGCAACGAACATCTCGACGTTGTTTAGATGAGTATAGAGGGTTGCGTCATGTGATTCGGAATGTATATACGTTTGACTTGAAGCCGACTCGTTTACGAGAGTTAGTTAGCATGATGCCCGAATGTCATGCTTCTCTGGTAAAAGACATAACAGATTTTTGCGCCTTCCTCGAAGCTTTAGGGCAATCCGAAATATCGTAAGCGATCGCCTCTTGCTGAGAAGAGGGGCGATCGCTTTTGTTTTGGAGAGAGGGGTTGAATGTAGTCTGTATCGCCTTCTCTGCCAGTCAAATAAAATGAAGAGGTCTGGCTCAAGATTCAGTTATCTTGATATCAATAACAACCGTTTTGCTACTTGCGGCGTATGAGTACTTTTGAGCAAATCCTGGATGGGGTAGCTGATTTACCCCTTGATCAGCAAGAACTTCTCATTGAGATCGTGAAGCATCGCACGACTGCTGCACGTCGTCAGGAACTGGCGAAAACCTCTCAAGAAGCATTAGCTGAATACCGAACAGGACAGCTTCAGCCTCAGACTTCACAAGAGGCGATCGCTGAATTACGGGCATATTTGGAGAGCACTGAAGACGAATGAGAAAGCTCGTTCTCACCTCTCGACTCAAGCGATCGCCCTTTTTGTGAAGTGGATAAAGTAACACAATTTAGCTAATTAATTTGTAGAATAAAAGCATTGACTAAATGGTATAAATTAATTGAATTTTAAAAATTAATTATGGCAAAAAGAAAACCTAAACCGGGTAAATGCGTACATTGTCTTAAGACATTCGAGAATCTAACTTGGGATCATGTATTTCCACAAGCTTGGTACCCAACTACAACCAAGCCAGACGAATATAAATGGCAGGTTCCAAGTTGTCAGGATTGTAATAGAGAGTATGGCAACTTAGAAAATGACTTTCTGACTCGTATATCAATTTTCTTAGAACCCTCTGACTTAGCTTGCGCAGGCATCTTTGAAAAAGGAATGCGAGCGCTTGACCCTAAATATGCAAAAAACAATAAAGATAAAAAATTTCGAAAAGCTAAAAAAGAGAAAATTCTAAGAGAACTTTGGGTGGGAGAGGAAATTCCTCAAAAGCATCTTTATCCAAATTTTGGTTTGTCTTCCCACCTCCCTATAGAAGAACAGGTTGCAGTTCCAATCAGATCAGACTCAGTACAGCGTATAGCGGAAAAAATTGTCCGAGGAATTTTTTACATTGAAGATCATCTCTTGATAGAACCTCCGTATAAGATAGAGAGCTATGTATTGAGTGACAAAGGTT
Source organism: Elainellaceae cyanobacterium (assembly GCA_049647405.1). GTDB lineage: Bacteria > Cyanobacteriota > Cyanobacteriia > CAKZMO01 > CAKZMO01 > CAKZMO01. The sequence goes on from JBARXP010000099.1 coordinate 33,761, forward strand.
ATCAACGAGTGATAGATGCTGCAAAGAGATTTGGCTCTGTTTATAAAAGGGAACCTGGAATCACAGTATTTCGAGCAGTTGTTCCGGAATGTTCACCTAGCTCACTATTTGCTATCGAAATATGGAAGCGATGGAAAGTCTATGCGACTGTTTTAGTTTCTGACGTCACTTAATACTACTTTCTTTGGATAGAATTAGCGAGCTTTATCTAAAGTTTAACAATGCAAAAGTGGCAAAAATTTAAGAACGATTTATAAACTTTTATCGATTGGAGATGCTTGGAAACTTAAGTGTTAGTTGACGTAGCTAATTTCTCTTTTTAGTCCATATCAACGAAGGTCTGAGTTGGCAGTTAGGATAGAGCCAGAATTTTGCCGCTAGTACGAGTAAGAAAAATGAGTAGATTTCTTATAATTGATACGTGCGTGTGGATCGCACTTGCAGGAGAACCCAAGCTTTATAGCCTGATTGAAACTCTAGATGAAGCTCTCCAAACGACTGATTTTATCCTAATACTTCCTGAATCGGTCAAGCTTGAATTTGATCGCCACAGAAACACTATAAACTCAACTTGGAAAAATAAGTGTAAAGGATTAATTCGTCAGATTATGCAGGTCAAAAACCATTTCCCTAATCATGCACAAGAAATTTCAGTTATTCACAACCTTCTTCAAAATACGTTGGCAGTAAGCGGCGCAAATATTGAGGATAATTTGAAATTAGTTGATCAAATTTTCTTGCAAGCTACAGTAATAGACAATTGCTCCGATCAAATGTTTGCAGAAGCTGCTAAGAGAGTTTTTCAACGCATGCCTCCTGCTCTAAAGCCTGAGGGCAGCAGTATAGGCGATTGTTTACTTTGGCTATCTATATTAGAACTGTTGAAAACCGGAGAAGTATGGTTTTGTACAGATAACAAACATGACTTTTCTCGTCGTAATGCTGAAAACTTACCATTTGAAGATCTAGATATGGAGGCTTTCAGTATTAATAAGAAAGGTATGTTTAATTACTTTATTGATCCAAATAAGTTCATTAAACAAATCTCTCCTGTTTCTAGAGACTTACCTCGCTATTCAGACTATGTAGAGAAAGATTCATGGATGAAACCAATAACTTGTCCTAGTTGCGAAGCAGTAGCAGCCTTTCCACACCTTTACAGCACAGGTTACAGATATATTTGCGCGAATTGTGGAAGTGCTTCATCTTTTTTACCTGCTGACGATCCACTTTTATAGATTCGTAAAGAAGCGCCGATCTTTAAACACTTGGAGCTGATTGTGAACGGGCGATCGTACTCTAGGCTTTAACTGTGGGAGCGATCGCCATGCTGAACATGAAGGGGCGATCGCGGAAGTGCAATGCTCCAAAAAGGCTGCGGTAGAATTGAGGCGGAACCTGATGATGGCGACTTACAAACATGACTGATCATCCCAGTTCATCGACTACATCTCTTGAATTGCTGCTTCATGAAATTGAAGCAACGCCTAGAGAATATTGGGCAGATCTACTCGATACATTGCGCCAGTTTCGCCAGAACATTCCATCCACCGCTCCACATATTATTGATGCTGAACAAGCTCAGAAAAATCAAGCGGCGATCAACCTTCTAGACTCTTGGTCGAGTGATGATGAAGATGCCTCTGAACATCAGCAGGCTTGGGATTTCCTGAAGACGGCTCTAGATGAAGATCGACTATCTGATCGTCCCTTATTTCCATGAATCGTCTAATTTTGCTAGATTCTGGCCCCTTAGGAATGATCACGCACCCCAAAGCCACAGGCATTCCCTTTGATTGTCAGCTCTGGCTCAAATCTCTTCTACGACGCGGAGAAAAGGTTGCTATCCCTGAAATTTCAGATTACGAAGTTCGCCGTGAACTGCTTCGAGCAGGATTGTTGCGAAGTTTACGCCGATTGGATGACTTGAAGCAAACGCTCGACTACATCCCAATTCATACAGAGACGATGCTTCTAGCGGCTGAGTTGTGGGCACAAGCGAGAAACCTTGGGCAGCCTACGGCAGATGCTAAAGCATTAGATGGAGACGTTATTCTGGCCGCTCAAGCCCGACTTCTTGGCAACGAGGGAGCCGAGGTAATTGTGGCAACAACGAACGTGTCTCATCTATCTCGATTTATTACAGCATTAGATTGGCAATTCATTGAGTAAGATAGAGCGATCGCCTTTTTCCTCCACACAAATAAGGGCGATCGCCACGCCGATAACAAACGGGCGATCGGTGTGATAGTTTACCAGTGACAACAACGATCCTTTATGCCTAAAAAGCATTCTTTCGAGGAAGGGTTGATTCGTTAGAATATTGATGCAAGTTTAATCAAAGGTATCCTGTCCATGTTCAGCACAACAGTTACCGACACTGGGCAAATCACCTTACCAGAAGAAATTCGGCAGCATCTCAAGCTGACCAGCGGCAGCAGAGTCGAATTCGTGGTTGAAGAAGATGGCCAGGTAAAAATCTTTCCTCTCAATGTTGCTGTAGAAACCCTGTCAGGCATCTTGCATCGGCCCGCTGCTCAACCCGTTGCGCTCGAAGATATGGAGGCTGCTATTTCTGAGGGAGCCAATGATTGGGCTTGATACCAATATCCTAGTCCGCTACCTGACTCGCGATGATGAGCCTCAATGGCGGCAAGCTACCGACCTGATTCAGCAAAACCAACACTGAGATCGCCAGCTTTGATAGCAAGCTGAAAGGCGAGAAGAGTTTCCGTTGGCTGGAGTAACCACAGCCAGCTAACCCTTCGTCGGTGCAGACGCAACAGAGATTGTCTTGGGAAAGAAGAAGCGATCGCCACCGCATCACTTAACCGTTTGCCTTATTGAAAAAATAGCAGGGTGCAGGAGCGATCGCCACGCCACTAAATAAACGGGCGATCGCCTCTCTAGGGCTTCGCGTTACTCAATCTGGACCGTCTTGGTGAGAATGCACATCATCTCGCCAGGGCGATCCGTGGGCATCGGTCGGCTCCACTCATTCGGTTCGGCATAGCCTCGTTGATGCAGGGACTTGATCACGATCTGAATCGCCTTGGGCGAACCGTAAAGCAGGTGACGCACGGATTCATTGTGCGGACTCGATTGGGGTCGGGATGGAAAATCGCCACCGGAATCTGTGGACGCAAACGCGCCCGAATTGGGTTGAAACATGAGGTTCTGGTTCCTTTTTGAAAATAAACAACAGAAGGAAACCAGAACTCAGTCCCCTGGCTACCCCGCAAATGTGTGTGCAATTCGAGGCAGCCACGGTTTACCATAAACCGTTAGCCCCCCGACTGGCATGAGCAGTCGCGGTGGGTTAGCCATCTGTGGGTGTGACCGCACTCGCAGATGGTGCCAAGTTCTTGAGTTCTGAACTAAGCCATTCCAAAAAAACAGCTTAATGAAAAAGGATACTCATACAGGAGTTCTGAGTCAACCGTAGAGGAAGAGAGGATTTAGGAGAGAGGAGTCAGGAGAGAGGAGTCAGGAGAGGGGTGTTATGACGCACCTCAAACTAAAACATACATCATTTCATAATGTTGCATAGCCTAACAGACCTGAGGCGAGTCATTTGTCGGGATGAGGCTTTGCTTGTATAGATACAGCATCTGAAAAGCGATAATAAATCACCTCTAAATAGGTTTAACCCAGAAGCAGAAAAATGATTAGACTAAACTATAAGTCACCTGTCTACTTAAATAGAGATCTTAGGCGGACGTAATTCTACCTATTCCACTAAAAAAGAGCTTAGGTGGAAAACTTTTCATATAATTTAGAAAATTTTCCCTCTAATCAATCGTTAGGTGCGCCAACAACGGTCGCACTCTTCTCTAACCTGAACATTGGCTAATTGAAGTGACCTGGGCAGATAATCCTCCACCTACAGTACGACTTGGTGAAGTCGCCGCAATCCATGTCGGTCTACGGATCTCTTCGATCGGGATAGTCATAGAAGAAGGCAGTGGCACTTCTTTCATAACTGGCCGCGATCTATACACCAACCGACCGACAGCTGCATCGTTACGACAAGTTCAACTCACAGAAGATGTAGCCACAACGCGGTATCTTACTGTGGGCGACCTCGTTATTGCGACCACCTTCAAACACCCGCGTGTGCAGTCGGTCTCCGAAGAACTCGCTGGCGTCCTCCCTGCTAATACGGTTCTGGCCATCAGGCCGGATCATGCGATTATTGCGGTCGACTTCCTCGCTGACTATTTGTCGTCAGACACGTTTCTCCGGCACGCGCGCACGGTTTGCTCCACGCTTCATGACGCGATTCGACTGACGGTGACTGACCTAGCCAACGTTCCGGTTCCGTTATACCCAGTTGATCTACTCAAGGACTTCGATGTCATCCGCGACGAGGAGCAGCACCTTCGTACTCGGGCAGACGAACTGCATCGAGTCATCGTGTCATTCTTTAACTTTGGCACCGAAGCCGCACTGCGAGAAGCGGTAAACGATGTTCGGTTGCAGACCAACATAGTAGAGCAAAGCCTCCAGGCAGCGACCGATCCCGACTTTCAGATAAGGACATTCTATCCGTTCCCTATCGCCTATCCCTATCGTCTCACTGACCTCGATATTGAACCGACGAAGACTCTATATGAATTGCACCGCGTGTCAGAGGCCATCGCCGCGTACATAGCGTCACTATTGTTGGTGCTCCTAGAACCGCTTCCTACCACCATGCAGAAGTACGTCAAGAGGAGTTTTGGTGGCCACGGAGCAACCTTCGGCAACTGGTACAAGATCATTGTCCAGGGCACGGAATATCTGGACAGCGGGACTTCTGCGCTACACAGATCTCTGGCTCACCTCGGGAAGACCGCTTTCTTGCGTCAGGTAAAAGAACTTCTTCAGTACCGCGACGACTTTCATCACCCCTCTGGGACGGGATCTCTGGTTGGTGCAGCGGCAGTGGCTCGTGAATCCGCTATTCGAAAAACGATGCGTTCAGTAATGTTGGAACTCGCGTTTCTCTGCGAACACCCGCTCTACCTGCCGATGGACTACGATGTTGTCCGCGCTACTGGCCTGTTTCGAACAGTGGCTTTGAAGTACACCGGTGACCATCCGGGAATGCGGAAGTTCGAGGTCGACCTGCATCACGCGGTGACGAAAAATGACCTATGCACAGCAATTGGTAATGGGGACATGTGGCGCAGTCTCTATCCATACTTGTCTGTCGCGCACTGTCCAGTGTGCGGATCGCGAGAAACGTACTATGTGGACGAATGGCAGCCCGGAAAGGCGGCACGCATTCGGAGTTTCGAGCGTGGGCACGAGCAGATCTCCGACGAGATCGGTCACGAACTCTCGTTACGCCTCAGATGAAGGTAAAGCTTTGCTGAGAGGAGTGCGATCGCTCGATCTTGTAAGGTGCATTACCCACTACAACTTCTCGCAACTCTGCCAAGCAATTCTTGGAAATACGCCAGATCATGGATTTTAAGAAAGTGCGATCGCGCATCTACACCTGCTGCAATATAAAGAACACCGCGACTAGACATCGCTAATCGAGGTCGTGCTAGATTGCCGCGCTAGCCTGACGAAAACAGCACTGGTGGCAAACATAATCAAGCTATAGATTCCTGCCGGAATTGCCATGCTAGGTGTATTGAGAAACGTGGGTGCGCTTGCAACGGCAATAGCCAACGTCCCGTTCTGAATGCCCACTTCTACCGCAATGGCTTTTTTGCTACGGGTGTCTAACTGAGCCAGAGTGGCGATCGCAAAACCCAGCAGCATCGTGCTGACGTTTAGGGCAAGGGTCACCCATCCCACCTGTAAGAAGAAGCTGGCGACATTGGCGCGTTCTTTGGCTAACAACCCGACCACAATCAAGCTTAAAAAAGCGATCGATAGCCATTTAACCCCTTTTTCAACCTGAGAGGCAAACCGAGGCGCGTAGTGGTGGAGCGCCATGCCTAATGCCACGGGGATCAGGGTAATGACAGCAATTTGAATAACTGTCGTCAAAAACGGCAGTTGGAGGGCAGCGGCTTCTCCTATAAAGTGCTGCATTGCCAGGTTGACGACCAACGGAATGGTGAACACCGTGATGAGGCTGCTAATCGCGGTCAGCGTAATCGATAGAGCCACGTTTCCCTGCAATAGATAGGTCATCAGATTGGATGTCGGGCCACCGGGGCAGGCGGCTAAAATCATGACGCCGACCGCCAGCTCTGGAGAAAGCGGAAAAAGACTCGCGAGCAGGAAGCCAACGGCTGGCAGCATAATCAGCTGAGCAATCAGCCCAAGGGCGACGGCTTTAGGCTCAACCAAGACTCGCTTAAAGTCATCCGCCGTTAGCCCCAATCCCATGCCCAGCATGATGATAAATAGAGCTAGGGGAAGAAAAACTGCGGTTAAGATGCTCGATTCCATAATTGTCTGGGTGCTGTGCTACCCGATAGCTGGGGAATATCTTAAGATGCTATCGGTAAAACGCACCATAACCCTAGTGAGCCTTGGCGATCGCTCGTTTCTATCGCTCGTTTCTTAAGTAGACGCTTCGCGCTGGCATAGCCTGTCTATCTGGCAAACACGTCTCTATCTGGCAAACACGTCGTTCAACAGCGACCCACGGAAGTCACTATTTTGGCTGGGTCGATCTGCTGGGTCGATCTAGCCAAACAGGTTAATCGGTCGGCACGATACCCGATCATGCCAACCGATTCAAAATTACTCTGGCGGAGTCGTTGAATGGCTGGGGTGCCCTGGTAAAAACGGCACGAGACGCGGTTTGCGATGGGTAAAAATTAAACATAAGAATTTAATCAATGGCCTCAAACATATATATAGGTGTATTTCGGCTTTAGAGACGCATTTGAGGGGCACCCAAAATGCTGAGGGTTTGCTATCTTCATAAGTGTTTAGACCTCTATAAGTTTCTACATCATTGTGTTTGAGTATTTACCACCACTCAACGAACATAACCTTCCCTATCCCGACACCATGCACCCGATCGTGGTTCATTTCGTCATTGCGATGGTGTTGTTTTCCGTGATTTGTGATGCAATCGGCTATTTCACTAAAAACACTCGTCTCTACGAGGTGAGCTGGTGGAATATGACGTTTGCAACAGTGTCTATTTTTGTTGCGATTATTTTCGGTCAAATCGAAGCAGGGCTGGCCGAACCCTATCCTGCGGCTGTAGGTGATTTGAACTTGCATACGCTGATTGGCTGGTCGCTGTCTGGCATCATTGCGGCGATTACGGGGTGGCGCTACATTATTCGCATTCGTACGCCACAGCAGATTCCCATTCTATATCTGGGTGCAAATGGGCTGTTGACGGCGATCGTGCTGTTCCAAATTTACCTGGGTGACAAGCTCGTGTGGGTCTATGGGCTACACTCTGAGCCTGTAGTTGAAGCCTTGCGCGGAGGGGCGTTGTGATGCCTTCGGTCACTTTATTCTGCTCAACTGACTTCCTCTTGGCTGACGTAGGAGCAAACAATTTGCCCTACAGCATTCCGATTCACCCCAACTTGGTGCATCTCACCTTGGGGTTGTTTATTGTGGCGATCGCCTTCGATATTGTGGGTGCGCTATTTCCCTTAGAAAAGCCCGTGTTTAAGTTTCTGGCCATTCCGGCAGTTCGCGCCAATTTATTTGATGTGGGCTGGTACAACATGGTGGCTGCCGCGATCATCACCTTTTTCACCGTTGCGGCGGGGTTTTATGAAATTATTACGGCCAACATTTCCAAAGATGCCGTCAGTTCTTGGGGGCTGAGCGCAATGGATACGATGATCTGGCATGGGCTGGGCGGTGTTCTGTTGCTGTCTCTTATTGTTGGAATGACGGTTTGGCGAGGCTTTCAGCGCTATGTCTGGCGACAAGATCGATCGATGCAGGTGCAGTGGAGCTATTTGATCGCTGGACTTGGAATTTTTGCCCTGATGTTTGCCCAAGGGACGTTGGGAGCCCATCTAGGGGGCGAATTTGGGTTGCATGTCACCGCCGATCAGATGCTGCGAGTGGGCAGCGATCCCAACACGCTCTAGGCTGCATCTTCTATATCCCTGCCATCCCCGTAGAAAGACAAGAGCGACGCATTCATGAAACGACGCAACATTGTGATATTGACAGGATTGGCGATCGCCTATGCCCTGATTAGCTTCTGGGTTGGGCAACAAGCCTATAGCTGGATGCCGCCTCAGGCGTCTGCCGAAGCGGTGCTGGTCGATCAGCTGTTTAGCTTTTTAGTGACGATTGGAATGTTCATTTTCCTGGGAGTCACGGGCACGCTGCTGTTTTCGACCCTGTTTCAGAGAGCCGAAAAGTATGACACTAGCGATGGCCCCCCGATGGAGGGCTATGTTCCTCTAGAGATCGTCTGGACGGCTATTCCCTTTGCGCTCGTAATCTGGATTGGAGTCTATAGCTTCCAGATTTATCAGCAAATGGGCATTCTTGGGCCAATGGATCACCTGTCGATGGGAATGGCCACGGCAGAGGCTGCACCCATGTCTTCAGAGTTAGTGGTGGCAGAGTCAGTGGCGGCATCAAGCTCTCCCATCCAAGTGCAGGCTCGCCAGTGGGCCTGGGAGTTTTACTATCCGGATCAGGAAGTCGCAAGTACTGAGCTACATCTCCCTGTGAACCAACGGGCAAAACTCCGACTCTCTTCAGAAGATGTGTTGCATGGATTCTATGTGCCTGCTTTTCGTGTGAAGCAAGATGTGGTGCCGGGACGAGACATCAATTTTGAATTTACCCCCATTCGCGAAGGGCGCTATCGGCTGCGAGATTCTGAATACAGCGGCACCTACTTTGCAGCCAATCAAACCAACGTAGTCGTGGAGTCGGCAGAAGACTATCAAGAATGGTTGGCGATCGCCGCTGCTCAGCCACCCCAAGCAGCCGAAAACCCTGCCTTCGATGAATTTCAGCGGGCGGAGGAACACCCCATCAGCCTTGGGTGGGAATCGATCAAGCCAGAACCTGCCCCCATCGTCAATTACGCCAGTTCAGAAAAGGATCTTCATGAGTAACGCATCCATTGAAGCTGTCGCTAGTGGGAGTAATCAGCCCCAACCGGGTGCCCCAGACAACTGGCAGCGATTCTTTACCTTTAGCACTGACCACAAGGTCATCGGTATTCAATACATTGTCACCGCCTTTGTGTTCTTCTTGTTTGGCGGGCTGCTAGCCATGATCATGCGGGGTGAACTCATCACCCCTGAAGCGGATTTGGTCGATCGCACCGTCTACAACGGCTTGTTCACCATGCACGGCACCATCATGCTGTTCATGTGGACGTTTCCCGTGTTGAATGGCTTGGCAAACTACCTCGTGCCGCTAATGATTGGTGCGCGAGACATGGCCTTTCCCCGGCTCAATGCGGCAGCGTTTTGGCTGGTGCCGATCTTCGGGGTTATTCTGACCGCCAGTTTCTTTGTGCCGGGTGGCCCTTCTCAATCCGGCTGGTGGGCTTATCCGCCCGTTAGCTTGCAAAACCCAACCGGAAATCTGATTAACGGACAGGCGCTGTGGCTCTTGGCCGTGGCGCTCTCTGGCGTATCGTCCATCATGGGCGCAGTCAATATCGTCACCACCATCTTTCGAATGCGGGCTCCTGGCATGGGCTGGTTTAGAATGCCTGCCTTCTGCTGGACGGTGCTTGCCGCCCAGATGATTCAGCTATTTGGTCTGCCTGCTCTGACGGCTGGAGCGGTCATGCTGCTGCTTGATCTCACCGCAGGCACGGCTTTCTTTGACCCGGCTCGCGGCGGTGATCCGGTACTCTACCAGCATTTCTTCTGGTTCTATTCTCATCCGGCAGTGTACGTCATCATCCTGCCGATCTTCGGCGTGTTCTCCGAGATTTTTCCGGTCTACGCTCGCAAGCCGCTCTTTGGCTACAAAGTCGTGGTGGTGTCGTCGGTGATCATCACCGTGCTCAGCGGCGTGGTTTGGGTGCATCACATGTTTGCCAGCGGCACGCCAGACTGGATGCGGATGCTGTTCATGTTTTCGACCATGCTGATCTCGGTTCCCACAGGGATCAAGGTGTTCGCCTGGGTGGCAACCGTGTGGGGCGGCAAGCTGCGGCTCGATACTCCCATGCTGTTTGCCCTGGGCGGCTTGACGATGTTTTTGTTTGCTGGCATTACAGGCATTATGCTGGCGGCGGTTCCGTTTGATATTCACGTCAACAATACCTACTTCGTTGTCGGCCATTTCCACTACGTCATCTACGGAGCAACGGTGATGGGGGTCTATGCCGCCATCTATCACTGGTTTCCTAAGATGACGGGGCGAATGTATTACGAGGGCTTGGGCAAGCTGCACTTTGCCCTCACCTTTATCGGTGCAAATCTCAACTTCTTCCCCATGCATCCATTGGGCTTGATGGGAATGCCCCGGCGTGTGGCCTCTTATGATCCCGAGTTCGCCTTTTGGAATGTGTTGGCGAGTCTTGGCGGGTTTCTGCTGGGCGTCTCGACGTTGCCGTTCATTCTCAACATGATGAGTTCGTGGATTTTGGGTAAGCCTGCACCCGATAACCCCTGGCGGGCGATCGGTTTGGAGTGGCTTGTCTCTTCGCCGCCACCCCACGAAAATTTCGACGAAATTCCTGTTGTGGTGTCTGCGCCCTATGGATATGGCAGTGATGAACCTCTCGTTGCAAGTCAGGTAAAGGAGTTGACTCCATGAGCACAGCTAATCTCGACCCGACCGTCAATGCCCACGTGGCTCACGCGGTAGAGCATGAAGAAGAAGACCACCGCATGTTTGGCTTCATTGTCTTCTTGCTGTCGGAAAGCGTGATTTTTCTTAGCTTTTTCGTTGGCTACATCGTTCTCAAGACAGAGGCGACCCAGTGGCTGCCGACTGGCTTTGAAGGCTTAGAAGTTCGAGAGCCGTTTATCAATACCATCGTGCTGGTGTCGAGCAGTTTCGTCATCTATTTTGCAGAGCGCTTTTTGCACAAGGAAAACCTCTGGGGCTTCAGAGCGTTTTGGCTGCTAACGATGGCCATGGGGGGCTTCTTTCTATACGGTCAGGCGGTGGAATGGATGGCCTTGCCTTTTGGCTTTACGGATGGCGTCTTTGGCGGCACTTTCTATTTGCTGACGGGCTTTCATGGGCTGCACGTAATGACCGGAGTGCTGATGCAAGGCATTATGCTGGGGCGATCGTTTCTGCCTGGTAACTATGAAGGGGGCGAGTTTGGTGTCGCGTCAACCTCCCTTTTCTGGCACTTTGTCGATGTGATTTGGATTGTCTTGTTCTTGCTGATTTATATCTGGCGCTGATGAGTACTCCTATTCTTGATGAATATGCTCTGGCATTGGATGGTCTCTCAGCAGCCTTAGAAAGCTCTTTCACTAAGATGAAAGAGTCTTCTTTATCACGTGAAAATCTCGATTACTCAAACATTTTACTAGCTCGATTACGTGCGTTCTATTGTGCCCAGGACAACATCAAAAAGTTTCTTGGTAAGCGTGTTGCTCAAGCAGGTGCGGATTTTTTTGTGGAGGGTGTTCTGTTCTCACTAAAACTCTTCAATGAAATAGAGAACTTAAATTTTCAAATTATTTCAGAGCGAGCAATTCAACACAAACGTAAAGCAATAAGGCCTGATATTAGTATTTGGAGAGGAGATAGATTGCTTGCTGTCGTCGAATGTAAGACTCAGCTTGGCTGGATGCGTAGCAATTGGAAATCTCATTTTGCAAAGCGAGAGAGGGATCTGAAAGAAGCATGTCCAGAAGCAAAGTTATTTGTATTAGTGATGACCAGTTGTAACTGGTCAGGGTTTGATGATCAACTCGATAGTTCTGAAGTAAACCAACAATTTTTCTGCCTACTGAAGGATATCTGGCCAACGCAAATACCTGAGGTATTTAATCTCTCACTTCTTGAATCTCCAATCGAAAATCTATTGCAACAAGTTGAGAAACTGTGATTTGTGAAGAAACGACATGATTATTGACGATCAACATTACGACATTATTATCGTGGGTAGCGGAGCCGGAGGCGGAACTCTGGCTCAGAAACTCGCTCCTACAGGTAAGCAAATTTTGATTCTAGAAAGAGGCGAAGCCATGTCTCTAGAAGATCAAAATCGTGCGGATGTCGATGTCTTCAAGAAAGAGCGCTACCACGCCCCCGAACAGTGGTATGACGAAACTGGAGAACCCTTTTCTCCTCAAACAAACTACGCCGTTGGAGGCAACACCAAAATCTACGGCGCGACCCTAATGCGGCTGCGAGAGCGCGACTTTGATGCCGTGCCCCATCAAGACGGCATGTCGCCAGAATGGCCGTTTACGTATGCCGACCTCGAACCCTACTACACCGAAGCAGAGCAGCTCTACCAGGTTCACGGCAATGCCACTGCCGACCCCACCGAACCGCCCCACAGTGCAGACTATCCTTTTCCTGCCGTTGAGCATGAGCCGCTGGTTAAGCCGATTGTCGAAACCCTGACCCAACAGGGGCTACATCCCACGACGCTGCCCCTGAGCCTGACTCGCCAAGACGATGACCCCACCGGAGACTCAGAAGTTTTTGGCATTCAGCCTGCCCTCAAGCATGAAAACGTCACGCTGAAGACCGGAGCCAAGGTGGTGAGTCTGCACACCAACACCTCAGGCACAGTAATTAAAGGAGTACAGGCTGAAGTGGGAGATCAGATATTTCTCTACACCAGCGATATGGTGGTGCTGGCCTGCGGCGCGATCAACTCAGCGGCGCTGATGCTCGCTTCTGCCAATGCAAAGCATCCGACTGGGCTAGCCAATAGCTCTGACCAGGTGGGGCGCAACTTGATGAAGCACCAGGTCACTAGCATTGTTCAGCTCAGCACCTCGGCAAACTCAGGTCAGTTTTCTCGCAGCATCAGCCTCAACGATTTCTACTGGGGCGATCGCGACTACGAATACCCCATGGGTCACATTCACAACGCCGGGGGGCTATTGCAGGACGTGCTGTTTGCCGAGTCGCCGCCGCTACTATCCGTCTTAGCCAAAGTTATGCCAGGAGCAGGGCTGAAGCAGTTGGCGAAGCGATCGATTGGCTGGTGGGCTCAGACCGAAGTGCTGCCCGATCCCAAAAACCGAGTACGGGTGGAGAAGGGCAAGCTGCGACTAGAATATACGCCCAACAACACCGAGGCTCACGATCGCCTGGTTTACCGCTGGATTGAAGCGCTGAAAACCATGGAAAAAAGCACAAAAGGGATGCAGCGCAGCGGCATTCACCCCCGTGGCGAGGCTCCAATTCAGGTCGTGGCTTACCAGTGTGGAACCTGTCGCATGGGCACCGATCCCGCAACCTCGGTTTTAGATGTCAACTGCCGCACCCACGATATCGATAATCTCTATGTGGTCGATAGCAGCTTCTTTCCATCATGCGGCGGAGTCGGGCCAGCGTTGACCGTCATCGCCAATGCTCTGCGAGTCGGAGATCATTTGAAAGAACGATTAAAAGGATAGTGAGCCCTAAACTAAGCGGATGATTGGGTAGAAAAATCAGCGACTTAGAAACTGAGCAGGAGTGACAATCTTGATGTCACGAAAGGGATTGAGCATAGAAACATATTTGTCGAATTTCGTACGAGTGATGACTTGCTGTAACTCATCAAAAGTAGTGTCGCTGAATAGAAGACTGCATGAAGATCTTGCAACTTGAAATGCTCTATCCGGGATTGATTGAGCCAACAAAACAGCACTGATCAAGGTATTCGTATCAAAAACAACGCGCACCTCATTCATCTTGAAGAAGATGCTCTAAGATGTCTGAAGTCAACCCGCGAGCGCTGGCTTGAGTTTGCAAATCATCGATAATCTCATCCAAAGAACGACCTCGTATCGTCTGTTTGAGCCAGGTATTCACCAACCCTTGAATTCTCTGACGTTCAGCAGAATCTGCCTCTCGAAAAGCCTTGGCAACATCTGAGTCAACTTCAATAGAAATAATTTCCATCAGTTCAAATCCTAGAAGGCCGTCTTCACTTTACTTATAGCTTTTATTCTCACGCGTTTCGACGACGATATTGACTGACCACAGTCGCGACCAAGATGCAGGCTGCCCCGATCGCCCCGCGAAATCCGAGCCCTTCGCCCAAAATCAGAAACGAAAACAGAGTGGCAAAAACAGGTTCCAACGTATAAAGCAGAGCCGCTTCATTGGCAGGAACTGAGCGCTGACCAATGGCTTGCCCACAAAGGGGGCCAATCGTCACAACGATTCCCAAATAGATGAGCTGAGGCAGGCGATCGCCAATTCCTGCCATCTGGTTCACCACCTCTGGCAATGCCCAAATGCCACCCAGCAGCACCATCACCCAAATCTGCACAGCAGCGAGCGACAAAGAGGCATGACGAGGGGCGATCGCCTCTAGCAGCAAAATATAGAGAGCAATGCCCAGAGCCGAAGCGAGCGTCAGCAGATCGCCAGCCCCGATGCCGCCCCCCTCTAACGACATAACGCCAATGCCAACCACCGCCAGCCCTGTGGCGAGTAAGACGCGATTTGCCAGGGGTCTGCCGATGAGGGTTCCGAGCAGCGGCACAAACATGACGTTCATGCCGACGAGGAATGCCGAGCGGCTAGCCGAAATGGTTTCTAAGCCGCTCAAGGCGAACCCCGTTTCTAAAAACAGAATTGCACCTAACAACGCTCCATCTCGCAGCAGTTTTCCGTTGATGCGGCGCAGCCAGGGAAGTAGGGCGATCGCCGCAATGCTATAGCGCACCACGATCAGCACCGAGGGCGACAAACTGCCGAGAGTTTCTTTCAGCACCGGAAACGAGGTTCCCCAAATCACAGTCGTCAGCAATAGGATGATGACACCTTGTCGATGAGAGGTGAGAGAGGCCGCAACCATGAGCACATCCTAATCGCGTCAATACGCTTTACTCTACGAAACTGCCACAGACTCAGCAAGCAGTTGGTTGAATCTCTTCCATCAATCAATTCGATAGAAAGTCGTGTTTCGCGCACCGCAGGGTCTGCGACAATTCAGAGATTGCTTCGAGGTCTGCCGAGGAATTCGCTGAGGAGTTGCCGATGGGGTCTGATTACTCCAGCCATCCCAAACTGTCATATCTCTATGCTCTGATCGCGATCGCCGACTCGGGCAGTTTCAGCGAAGCGGCTCTGCGCTTACAGCTTTCACAGTCAGCCATCAGCTATGCGATCGCCACCCTCGAAGATGAGCTAGGCGTGGTGCTGCTGTCGCGAGGTCGCCACGGAGCCTTGCTGACTCCTGTTGGAGAGCAGATTGTCGAACGGGCACGCCGCATTACTTATCTACTCGACGACGTGGTGAAACAGGCCAATCTCGCCAAAGGCTTAGAGGGCGGCTATGTCCGCATTTCATCCTTTCGCAGTGCCGCCTCCCATGTATTGCCCGACGTGATTGCCGAATTTTGTCGGCGCTATCCGGCGATCGCCATCCGCATTGCAGAATATGATGACTGCCCTGAAGCTGAGGCTGACCTGCGGCGGGGGCGGGTAGATTTGGCCATGACCTACCTTGAGGCAGACCGCGACTTTGAAACTTGGGATCTGATGCAAGACGACTTCGTGGTGCTGTTTCCGCCTGAATTTGAACTCCAGAACGATACGCTGACCTGGGAAGATTTGCTCCGCTATCCGCTGGTCATGGCTCCAGAAGGCGATTTTTGTGATGCGATCGTGTACGAACACTGCGCCAACTATGGCATTACGCTATCGCCAAAATATCATGTGCGCTCCGATGCCACCATCGTCAGCATGGTCGCGAAAGGGCTGGGCGCAACCATTAGCCCTCGATTGGCAACAGTGCCTACGCCCCCTGGGGTGCAGGTCTACAGCTTACCCGTGCCGCTATTTCGCACGATTCGGGTGGCAATTTTGAAAGAGTCGCTGCTCACCCCAGCCGGATTTGCGTTTTTAGATTTGCTGAAGGAGATGTGTTCGTAGCGGGTTGGCGTTGAGTCCGTGTCGCCCCATACCTTAACCTTAGTGAACCTTAGTGTCATGAGAGCTAGGTTAGATGGATGTCTTTGCTATAAATGCCACCGCAGGGCTACCGCTTAACGGCTTCTCGCACAATGCGAATTCCCTCCCAGGCTGGCATTTTGCCTTCTTTTCGTGCTTCTAACAGCGCAAAAAATGCATAGAGATTCATAACGCGATCGCGCTGTGTAATACAGTCTAAGCGGGTGCTGTTGACTCGATAGTTCAACAGCCAGGTCATAAATCGAGGCAAGTAGGGGATTCCTTGCTGTCTATTGTCAGCGAGATTAGCGTGAGCATCGGCTAGGGCTTGCCAAAACTCGGCAGCCAGCAATAGATAACTGCGAACAGCTTGAACGTCTCGCTGATGAGCGCCACGGGTGAGCAGGGCTTTTCGATCGAAGCTACGAGTATCTCGTCTTGCCATTGTTCGTTCGCAGGTGCGAATTTTGCTTCGCACATCGTCATCAATTACATCCGCAGTCATCGAGCTACTGCGGGCGATCGCCAAGGCTCGGCTGAGATCTAGGGCAAAGACTTGCTGTAGAACACTGGGCAGTTCCAACGACGGATCAAACACAGGATGAAACCCCGTGTCAGACTGCAAGTCAAGGGAAAGTTGAAACTCGGAATCTTGGGTGAGATGCTGCACATGGGGGCGATCTCGCTCCACATAATCCCGCAGAAGATTGCTAAATTGTCCCTGCCAATCTTGCCATACGCCAGGTTTTAGCCCAGCCACTCGCCTATCTTGCAGATCCGCACACCAGCACCCGGTTCCTGGCTCTTTGCTGGGGTTTTCTTTGACTTCTACCAACCGAGGCAAGCGATATTTAAACCGCAGTTCTGGTTTGGCCTGGGTTTGAGTCAGCCAATCGCAAAACGCCTGAGCATCTTCAGCCCGAACCCCCGTCACGGGAAGTTGAGCGTTTTGGGGTAAAAAGCGATCGCTCGTCCAGTGGTCAGGGTAAGCGGCATGGGGCCACTGGTCTAAGAACAACTGATACTCGGCTTGAGTAATCTGGTGCTGGTCAATTTCAGTCTTATTGTTGAGCCGCAGGAGCTGACTCAACCGATTAGACAGCTTCACCTCAGCCGCTAACTTAAAGATGGCTGGGTCAGAAGAGAGCAGCCCTTCATCAATGGCTTGTCGGAGATGACGGGCAACGTCAGGTTCAATCGGCACTCCATCTTTGTCTAAGGTATAGGCCAAACTGAGCGACGCAACCGTGGAGTGTTCTAGCGCGATTTCAACAATAGGAGTCGCATCTTTCTTTTGAGCGGCATAGAGATAGAGAGTATCAAACCACCAATCATCCGTTACCCTCTGCAATAGCTCCTGCTCTTTGCCCAACACCTGAATCTGCACCGCTGCTAGGTAGTGTTGAAAACTCTCATGAGCAAACTCGTAAACTCCCTCCGCTTTTTTCATGAGGAGCCCATGAGCACTATCGGTCTGCTGCAAAAACTGCCCTAGAGCAATGTCATGCCCCAAGATTTCAGCCACGGTAGAGCGCAGCGACAGATTATCCTCTGCTAACTGATAGTCTTGGGTGTTTTGTTCCATCATGGCCAAAGCCAGGGTTTGCAGAAGCGTTCGCGTTTTGTGGGCGATCGCCTCGTCGTAGATATCGCGATCTTTCTGCCGTTTCTCAATCAGTACTTCGTAGATCACCGCATAGAGCCGCACCCGGTTTTCGGGCAGCACCGCTCGGTAGTTGTGAACCGTCGTCATCATAGTCAACAGCAGCGGATTTAACGCCATTGCAGCCAGGGGTGGATTGTCTTTGATGCGACCAAATAAATCAGTCGCCTTGGCTTGGGCAATCTGTCTAGCCTGTCGTTTTGACATTCGCGTGGCGGCTGAACCCGTTCGGGGACGGCGCATTAGCTCATTTTGCAGATACCAGTTATGGATAAACCGCTCAATTTGCTTGAGGGTAAAGGGCTCAACCTTGAGCACTCGTGGAATAGACTTAATCTCAGCCGATTGATAGCCCAATGGCCGAGAGGTGACGAGAAAATAGCTGTCGGAATAAGACTTAATCTGCTGCTCAATCCACTGGCTCACGTCTCGACGAGCATCGGCATCAGCAATTTCATCAAATCCATCGAGCATGACAAGGCACTGGCCTTTCTGTAAGCGACGTTCAAACCAGTTTGGCGGCGGATTGCATCGCCTCACAATCTCTTGACGCTCGATGAGACGGGGCAAGGCAGCGGGCGATCGCCCCAACTCTCGCAGCGAAATAAAAACTGGAACCAGCTTAGGAGCACGGCGGCGCTGTTTGCGGTGGGCGTTTTGAACGTAAGTGACAATGAGATGCTTGAGCAGGGTTGTCTTTCCCGACCCTGGAGGGGCAAGCAAAGCCTGGTGACGCAGGCGAGATTCTTCGACCCCATCCACCACAAAATCCCAGATATTGAAGTCTTCGGCACTATAGTCTTGCTGAATCAGACCTGCGGAGATTTCCTCCGATTCAGGAGAGGTAATCCCCAACGGAATGAACATCTGCTCAAGCTCCAAAACTTGATTACCGATGTCTAACCCGTGGGTGCGATAGTCGCTGAAATGGTACAGCAGAGTCTTGTAATAGTTTCGCTGAAATGGAGAGGTGACCGACACCCAAGAAATCTCAATCCACCGAACTAAGGTATCTGAGATTGATTCTCCCAATTTTTCAATAACAGTCTTGCTAATATTCGAGAAAAGCGAGGTGATTGAGCCGATAATGGCAAACAAAATGGCAGCATAAAGTCCACTACCATCTTCAAGGTATCCAAGGAGACGATTGATGGCGATCGCAAAGAAAAAGCCAGCAAGCCCATATTTCTGAAAAAGTTCGAGAACCTTTTCTCCCATGTGTCTCCGTCCCCTTGTAGATGTCCCTGCGGCCTGATCGTGCTATCGCTTACCAGTGTATGAGAAGAAGTCTTGAATTTCGTGAGCTTTAGAGAGAATTTAGCGGGGCTTCAAGATTCGGGCGCTGGCTATGAGCAGGACAGAAGCGATACGGGCTACACCCAGGCAAACCAACGTCCCCATGAGAGTTTTGTAGAAATCATTGCTGAAGTCCATTGCCAAACTAAAGCCCATTGCCAATCAGGATAAAAGGAGCCCAATAATAAGGATGGGCTAAATCGCTGCCTTGGGAGAGCGATCGCCCTATTTGCAGGTTAGTGCTTTCAATTTCGACACCTCTTGCTCCCTCTAGGATCGTTGCGTTATTTGTGATGAGAGCAATCTGGGCACGTTGGAGAGCTTCGGCTTTTGTATAACCATTATTGAGTGCGGCATAGAATGCATCCATCAACACCTGAGTTCCGCCATCGCTCACCTGCCACAGCGAGGCGATCGCCGCATCAGCTCCAGCCAACTGCATCAAATAGCCAAATCCTAAAATCTCTTCTCCATTGCCGAGGGGCACATCGCCAACCGCCGTTTCACAGGCACTTAACACTACTAACTCTACATTGGGAAACGTCCAATCTTTAATGTCCGTAAGGGTTGCACGACTACCATCACCAAACAAAATGAACGAGTTTTCCGGTGGCCCTGGATTAAAGGTGGCGTGGGTCGCTAGATGAATCACGTTGAAGTCGTTCATGTCGTAGATGATATCAACGTTGAAGTCGGCATTCGTTCGAGTTTCGGTACCGGGAATAAGCTGGACTAAGTTTTCAACTTCTCGGCCAGCAAACGTCAACCCGACGAATGAAAGAGTGCGATCGCCAATTTGAACTTGATACTGACCTTCAGTAAACGCAGCGGCTAAGACGCTCAACTCTCCGCGAAATGGCTGACTATCCAGGTCGTCTAAACTCGCGGCTGTAATATTGTTGATCTGAAATTGTTCAACCAACCATTGATTGCCATCGTGAAGAGCCGCCAGGGGAATGTAGCGCAGCTGACGATCAGGAGCATAGATGATGACCTCTGCATCGGCTTGGGCTAAATCATCAATAATTGGACGAATCAGCCAATCATAGAGTTGCTGAGCTTGCGGAATCGCAGTTTGGCTCGGAGTCCGTAGGGCAGAACGAAAGTTGGCGATCGCCTGATTGAGGGTCAGTCTATCAATGGCAAATGTACGCCGAATAGGAGGAGCATTGGCCGTGACCAAAATCAGCTCGATGCGATCGTCTAACACTAATGGGTATAAAATCACCGCATTTTGGCTCAGAGCTTGCAGATTATTTTGTAAGTCGTTCAGCTCCTCTAGCTCTAGGTTGGCGGCTCCTGTGATTTGGCGCAGTTGGGCAATCAGCATTTGAATTTCGTCAGACTCAAAAAAGTTGCGAAAGGTCTGTCGAGCATCTTGCTGAAGCTGACGCAGTTGTCGCACCCGTGCAACTTGGTCAGACGTGCGATCGAGGCGATCAATTTGCTCTAGACCCCGTAGTTCTCGCCCCAGGGCGACCACCCTATTCGACCGCTCCTGAAACTGGTCAAGGAGACGCTGTTCTTCATCTCGCAGGGCAATACCAGACTCGGTTTCCGCACTACGCTCTACACCTTGAAGATAGTCGTCTAGCTCCTGCACCTTCAGCAAATCAAGCACTCGCTGGGCTTCTAAGATTCGATCTTCTTGCAGTAGCAAATCGGCAAGCTGTCGGTAGGTAGCGGCAACGGTATCTGTGTAGGTTTGCTGAACGTCAAACGGAAGAGTTCTCAGTTCTTGGCGAATCGATTCGGTTAAGTTC
Organism: Elainellaceae cyanobacterium; assembly: GCA_049647405.1. GTDB lineage: Bacteria > Cyanobacteriota > Cyanobacteriia > CAKZMO01 > CAKZMO01 > CAKZMO01. The sequence continues at coordinate 54,437 of JBARXP010000099.1, forward strand.
ACGGCCTGTTTGTAAAATACGATCGCCAGTTCGATTTCACTCTGCTGAGCAAACATATCGCCCAATCGACTCAAAATGAATCGCTCTCCGTCTCGATTTCCAGACTCTTGAAAGAGGCCAAGCGCAAGTTGAAAAGCTTCTAACGCCTGTTCAGGTTGAGAAAGAGCACTGTAGCTCACACCCAGATTTGTCAGTGCAGAAGCCTCTCCAATGGGATTGCCAATGTCGCGATAGATATCGAGAGATTGTTGTGATGCGCTCACAGCTTCTGAAAAATTGCCAATATCAATAGATAGCGCGCCAATGCCGTTTAGGGTGGCAGCTTCTCCTGCGCGATCGCCAATGTCTCGACGTAGCTCTAGCGATCGCTCAAAAGCAGTGATTGCTTCACTTGCGTTGCCCTGAATGTTGTGGATGAGGGCAATGTTGTAAAGGGTGCCCCCCATACCGGGGCGATCGCCAATGTCTTGTCGTATGGTGAGAGCTTGCTGATAGTAGTCAAGCGCTTGATCGAACTGTCCGAGGGCGTAATGCAATCCCCCTATGCTATTGAGAATACCTGCTTCCTCTGAGCGGGCACCAAGGGCTTGAAAAATTTGAAGCGACTGCTGGAAGAAACTTAGAGATTCAACGTAATTTCCTATGCTGAAATTGACAGTGGCAAGCCTTGACAAAGAATAAGCCTCTCCGCGACGATCGCCAATATCCTGTTGAATTTCGAGCGCTTCTTGACAATACTCAAGTGCTGTCGCGTAGTTTCCTAAGTTCCAATGAGCTGATCCCAAACTTACCAAACTCGATGCCTCATCAATCAGGTTACCAATCGATTGATGAACATCTAAAGCAGCTTCTAATCTTTCGAGAGCGGCTTGATAGTTACCTCGATTAATCTCAATTAGACCTAAATTAATCAAAATACGCCCAAGCTCTGCTTGATTTCCAAGATCTTGAGCAACAGCTAATGCGTTTCGAAGAAATTCTTGTGCTTGCGTATAATCGCCAATATTGATGTAGGTAGTTCCAATACTACTGAGAATACGAGCTTCGACGAGGCGATCGTTAGTTTCTTGACTCATTGAGAGTGCTTGAAGGTTATATCGAATCGACTCTGAGTAATCACCGTAGAGTGTATAGATGATTCCAATATTATTAAGAATTCGATCTTTCAGTGCAGATAAATAAGCTGAATCAGATTGAACAAGATTTAGAGCTTGCTGATGAAAGTCTAATGCTGTTTCATATTGTCCTTGTCTTCGGTAAACGACACCGATGTCGTCAAGAATCTTAGCTGTAATAGAGAGGTTTTCTATATTCAGGCTTAATTCTAAAGCCTGCTGATATTGCTCCAAAGCTAAGTTAAAATCACTCAAATTATAAGCAATTATCCCAGACTCATTAAGGCTACGGCTAAGGAGATCAAGATCACCAAAGTTTTCACTAATGGCGATCGCTCTATCAATATAGTTCTCTGCTTTATCAAAGCAACCAAGAATTCGAGCAGTTACAGCAGCACTATGCAAGAGATGACCGATGGCTAATGAGCTATCGTCCATACTATATAACAGTGCTTCTTCATAGACAGAAAGTGCCTCCTGGAACTGATTAGATTGAAATAAATCATTTCCTTCTCTGAATAGTCTAAGAGTTGCAGTTGTTTCTTCCTGTTCACTCGTTTGTGATATAAGGAACCCGTGCTCATTAAGCTTCATAGCTAGCACAGCGGAATCCGAACATAATAGAATTGATAAGGCAGAGCAAAAGACTGTAGCTATTCTTTTATGAAATATTAGTTCTGAAATAAACATGTCTAAAGTAAACTATTTAAGCAAGTAAATTGGCCACATAACTTTATCTTTAGCTGTACTAATTTATATTGGTGTTGAGTTAATTCATGAATTAATTATAGCCAGCTCAGACTATTCTACTAAAAAATAGTTGTCTCTTTACGAAATCAACGTGTTCCTCTTCCTTCTGTTCTACCAGGTAGTCCTATGTCAGGTGGGCTATAACCAGACCTACCACCATTACGTATTGGTAGATTATCTTCATCTTCACTCGACATAATTTCCAATGGCTCGAACTCCGAATCATTAGGAGTGTTTTCTTCTTCATAAAATATGGTTCCAGTTCCATAAGAATTGAAACTAGAAAGCCTAGACCAGTAACCAATGAAGCTCTCTTCTCGGATTGATTCAAGACCTACAGATATCAGCAGTGCTTGAAGATCTTCTATAGCGATAAAGCTACTAGAAGATCTCTGACTCAACTTGAAAAAGGCAGCAAGAGAATCATACCAAATTCCCTCTTCAGCATACGTGTAAGGCTGATCTATGATTGAAGTCTCTATTTCTTGCAAGTCATATGGCAATGGCTCTAATCTTTGAATCCAGCCATTTGTGTAGTGACTTGAACTCCAATCTTCCACTCCAGCAACCCAAAATATCCAGTAATACGTTTTGCCGATTTCAAGAGCAGGTAAATCCTCTATCCCTTCTAAGTCAACACCTAGAACTCCAGTCTCTTCTGGATAAGGTTGGGTTAACTTATAAAGGAATCTACCTTGCTCATCCCAAAGTCCAAATTGAATCGTTAGGTCGCCAAATAGTTCTACGTTGATTATCTCTTCTGTAAGAGAAACAAAAATTGTAGGTTTAGGTGAGAGCGTATAACCATGATTTGTCTCTGGTGGAACCAATGCCGTCACTAATGGCAAATCCTCTTGTGGTGGATCAACTTGTGTCCCGTCGTCTTCGCTGTCACTTGCAATGCCACCCGACTCTCCTGAACCCGGCATAAGAATATCTGGTGGCTGAAACGTAGGTAAACTAAAAGAAACATGGCGGTCTGGCAGCGTAGATGAAGCCTCTGCAAGAGTAGAAGAAGGCGAGGCAGATAACGACTGTCCCTCAGTCTGTCTAAGAGTGAGCGCCTGCTGAAAAAATTCCAAAGCCTGCTCATGCTGATTCAGACTTAGATAAATATTGCCAATTTGGTTGAGAGTATCGGCTTGTCCCTGGCGATCGCCCCTTTCCTCATAAACTCTCAACGCTGCCTCAAACTTTTCTAGCGCTACTTCAAGCTGTTCGGCTTGCCTCAGCTCCATACCTTCTTGAAACAGGCGATCGCCCTCTGCCTCTTGCGCTTCATCTGGAATAGCTTGGGCGATCGCTTCATTTGCCATCGCCATCGCAACTCCCGATACAAGAGCAGGAATAAGCAGCAGTGAACCGACACTCATCAGAAGCCGACACATTGATGGGTTCATGAAGATGACCATCCTGAATTTAGGAATGCACGTTCTGTATATCACTTAGTCTCAACTCATTCTACCTACGCAGTCTCAAACAAGTTTTTGATGAGCAGATTGCCTAAGAGCTTTATATTCAATGTATGTGGCGATCGCGCCTCTCTCAGTAAGGCGGCTTATCTTCCAAACAAAAACTAAAGAATCTCTCAGGCCATCAAAAATTGCAGCCTGACGGCAAAGGCTCTTGTTGAGCCACATCCACCGCAAACCCCTCAGGCAAATCTACAGCACTGAAGCCCTCAGCCACCGTTCCCTTTTGAGCCTGAGTTCCGTAACCGCTCCGATTCATGTGCGATCGCACAATCACCCCATCAGTCGGTTGAATCGCAACAGGCCCACCCGATCGCGTAAACGGCTGCTCATCGACATGGCTATGAAGCAGCACCCGCCGATACAACAACTCTCCCTCCTCGCTCAGCACTTCCCACCAGTCTGCATATTGCTCACACCCCGTATCCGGACTCTGCACCGTCACGCTAAAGGTGAAATTGCCTGACTCTTCACTGACCGAGACATCTATCACCTCAGCAAAGTCACCTGAACTAGCCTGGGCAGTTGCTATAGAAGAAGGCTCTTGCCGTTCGATAGCTTCTGACTCCAATGGTCGAGGAGAAGAGGCGTCAGAGGTCGGCGGGTCACTCGTTGCGCATCCTCCCAAAAAGGTAACGACGACAATAGAAAGCACCGTCTTAGAAATGGGTTGCAGTCGCTGAGGCAAAGCTTGATAGTGGCTCATTGAATTTTGTGATTTTGACTTGCTCAAAGAAATGTGTGCTTGGGCGATCGCCTACAATGCAGATGAAAGTCTCACAGTCATTATCGAGACAAATAAGGATGCCCCTATGTGCTGGAATGGACAAGCCTCTGCAACTTTGGCAACTCTGGGTTTCGCGAGCACTGCCTATGTCGCGTTTAAGGGGGAAGATAAAAAGCTCTGGATACCGCTGGCCTATTTTGCCCTAATGGAAGCGCTTCAGGCTGGAACGTATACAGTTATCGATCAGTGTGGACTTCCTCTCAACCAAATCCTAACTTTTTTAGGGAGCCTGCACATCGCCTTTCAGCCATTTTTTATTAGTGCTGTTTCCCTCCATTTCATTCCAACACCTGTGTACAAACGAATCAGTCCTTATGTTTTTGGATCATGTTTCGTTGGCTCTGTCATGATGTTAACGATGCTTTATCCATTTGAATGGACAGGGATGTGTCATGTTGGGCATGTTCCCTTTTGTGGTGAACACTTATGCTCTGTCTCAGGAAACTGGCATATTGCTTGGCAGGCTCCCCTAAACGACATGAAATGGCTCTACTTAGGATATTTCATCCCCGTTTTTCTACTTCCTTTGCTGTACGGATCGTGGAAATTTACGCTTTATCATCTGATGGTTGGCCCTTTGCTTGCCCGACTCTTAACCGACAACATTAATGAGTGGCCTGCGGTTTGGTGCTTATTGTCAATTGGGCTATTTTTGATTGTTATCAAAACTCCAATCCGACAACTGCTCTATTGCAACCAGTGGTTTCTCTGGGGCGATCTCAATCCCCAACTGACCGAAGCATCGCCTGAACTCGACCCCGTAAAGGTGGCTGCATCTGCCGAATGAAGCTGAATTCTGATCTCAACTCTTAGCGATGAACAGTTAGGGGACTTATGCAAAACAGTCAGACCAGAAATTTCATCATTTCTTGCCATGCCGTATCGGTCACAGCGGGATGATAGCGATCGCCACCATCCCGCATAAACGTATAATTTGCCTCCTATAGAAATGATCTCCGTTCACTTCACATAGGCTACCGTTACCCCGTTTCCTCCATCTGTCTTATCCGCAAACTCAAACCGCGAGACTTGGGGATGGCGCTTGAGAAACTCCTGCACCCCTCGCTTTAGCTTGCCTGTACCGTGGCCATGAATAATCCACATGGGGCCAGCCGGAGCAGCGGCGATCGCCCGATCAATCTCGATCTCAGCATCGGCCACTCGGCTTCCGCGTAAATCCATCGTATTTTTTGACGTGCGAACCGCAGGGGCGTCGGCCACTTGTTCTGGTGGTTTTGCGGGTTTCGATTCGGGTTCGGGTTTCGGCTTCGTCGGCACTTCTGCCTTTTCGCCCTGAAGCGATTCCACATCTACCAGGGAAACGGTCATCTTCATCAGGCCAAACCGCACCGTTAGTTCGCCGTCTTCGTCGGGATGGGTGAGCACTTCAGCCGTTTGTCCTAGTCGCGGAATGCGAACCCGTTCACCGACCTGAGGCCGATAGCCCGGTTTGGGTTTGGGTGGCTTTTGCTGAGATGGGAGGCGATCGCCTGCAATTTGGTTGAGCTGATCGGTAGCTTGTTGGGCGTGTCGTGCCGTGGTGTTGCCTTTTTGCAACTGTCGGATGACTCCGGCAATTTCTGACTTGGCAGCGGCGATCGCCTCTTGAATCTGCTGTTCTTGCTGCTGCTTTAGGTCGCGCTCGCGCTCTTTCAGCAGAGAAGCTTTGCGCGACACTTCGCCGTGGAGCCGTTCGGCCTGGTGCAGCAGCGTTTCGGTTTCTTTGGCTTTCTCTTCTTGCTGCCGTCGCTGGGCTTCTAGTCCGGCAATCACCTGGTTCACCTCGTCCGCAGCGCCCATGCCGACGTAGCCCCGTGCCTGGTCTAAAACCTCAGGATCGAGGCCGAGTCGAGCGGCGATCGCCAACGCATTCGACCGTCCCGGAATGCCCCACAGCAGCCGATAGGTGGGCGACAGACTGACATCATCAAACTCGACCGAGGCATTTTCAAACCGCTCGTCTTGATATTTGAGGGCTTTGAGTTCGCCAAAGTGGGTGGTGGCAACGGTGAGCTGAGCATGGTCAGCTAGATAGCGCAGCAGGGCGATCGCCAAGGCGCTGCCTTCGCTGGGGTCGGTGCCTGCGCCGACTTCGTCTAGCAGAATCAGGGCATTTGCCAGTGAAGGCTCTTGGAGTGCTGGAGCAGGAGGAACCTGTATCGCCTCCAAAATGCGGCTAATGCGGCGGATGTGCCCCGAAAACGTAGATAGGCTTTGCTGGAGCGACTGCTCATCACCAATATCAGCCAAAATCTGGTCAAACCAGGGCATTTCCACGGGTTCTTTGGCCGGAATGAACATGCCTGCCTTTGCCATCAGACTGATCAGACCCAGGGTTTTGAGGGTTACTGTTTTGCCGCCCGTGTTTGGCCCTGTAATGGCGACTACGCGAATGCTCGACTGAATCGTTAGGTTAATCGGCACCACCTCTGGCCCTTCTTCGTGCTGGTGCTGCCATACCAGCAACGGATGGCGCAAGTTGCGTAAAACGATGCGCTCATTGTTGTTGCGCTCGACAAAGCGGGGTGCGTTGCCCTCTAGCCACAGGCCGTAGCGGGCACGGGCTGTGGCGAGATCGAGAGTCGTGGCGATCGCCAAAATATGCTCTAGATCCTCAAGCACCGCCGCGACTTGCTCTGTCAATTCTTGGCAGATTTTCTCTTCTTCGGTTTGCTCTTGGCGCAGGGTTTGGCGCAGCTGATTGCCCAGATCAACCACGCTGTGAGGCTCCACATAGAGAGTCGCGCCACTGGTCGAAGCATCGTGAACAATGCCCGGAATCGCGTCTTTTTGAGGCGCTTTGACGGGAATGACGAAGCGATCGCCCCGCTGGGTAATGACCGATTCTTGAACGGCTCCCCCCTGGCGCTGCAAAATTTTCTGGAGTCGCTGATAGATGCGATCGCGTAGGCTGCGAATCTTCTCGCGAATGCCCGCTAGTTTTGGATTGGCGCGATCGGCGACGCGCCCATTGTCGTCGATGCAGTGATGGATGGCTTGCTCAAGCTCAGGGTGGGTGCTCAGGTCAGCGACCAGCGCCTGCAACACAGGCACGTCTTCCTGGTCGTCGATGGTGCGCCGCAGTTGGCGGGCTCCCGCCAGGGTCGAAGCGACATCCAGCAGATCTTGCCCCGTGAGAATGCTGCCATGTTCTGCCCTTTCTAGAGCCGCCCAAATATCGCGCAAGCCGCCAAACGAGAGACCGTTGGCGAGACGCAGTTCCAGGCTGTAGGCTTCCTGAGTCTGAGCCAAAAGAGTACGGCTCGTGGCCAATTTTTCGGGAATCACAAGTCGCCGCGCGGCGATCGCACCCAACTTTGTCGCGGCGAACGTCGCTAGGTGCTGACACAGTCGGGGCCATTCGAGTAAGTCTAGGGTTTCACGTTGAATCAATGTCTAGCTAAACCTGTCACTGAAAGTAGAAAGTTGATGATATGAAAGAAAGATTAAGTTTCGCTCTTTCATTCTACATAGATGGTCTCCGTTCGTTGGAGGATCGGTCACAACCTACACATACTCACGTTTATTCTGATCCACCTACCTAATGTTCATACTTAACGTTTATTAGGACTTACGCAGTTCGTTGAAAGGGTGGGCGCGTCGCGCCCACCCTTTCAACGAGTTTAGTCAGGCTTAGACGAGTTGTGCGTAAGTCCTGTTTATAAAAAAAGAATCGATCCAGAATGTTCGGTAGAAAGGTCGGATCGGCTTTAAGATGAGTCCTTACTGTGGTGAGGGGGAGATCTGCTCCATGTCAGCCCCAACTGAAGTTCCACCCATGCCATCTCCTAAGCTTCGCCCCTCCGTGAGCTGGAAGGTTCGGCTACAGCGTCTTGCTCAGCCGTTCATTTTGCTTGCTCCTTCCGGGTTGTGGCTGCTTTTGCTGCTGGTGATTCCGATGGTTCTGATTCTCGACATCAGCCTCGTACCTGGCCTCAAACCCGACGATCCAACCGGGCCTTACGGCCTTGGCAACTATCTCCGAATTCTCGAACCCGTCTATTTAAAGGTGATTGGGCGATCGCTCTATTTTGGCGCAGTCTCCACCATATTTTGCCTATTGCTGGGCTTTCCCGTCGCCTACTGGATTGCACTCATGGCTCCCCAACGATGGCGCAACTTGCTGCTGATCACCTTTGTGCTTCCCTTGTGGACTTCTTCTCTACTGCGAGCCTATGCATGGCGGTCGATTCTCAGCCCCGAAAGTGGCGTCTTAAATACCGTACTCTCAGCCCTCCACTTGCCCACACAAGACTGGCTCAACACCCATACGGCTGTCTTTATCGGGCTGACCTATAACTTTTTGCCTTACATGGTGCTGATTCTCTACGCTTCTCTCGAACGGCTCGATCGTCGTTTGCTAGAAGCTTCTGCCGATCTCGGCGCGACCCCTCGCCAGACCTTTTGGAAAATCACCGTGCCTCAGACTCTACCCGGCATCGCCGCTGGCTCGCTGCTCGTCTTCATCACCAGCATGGGCGACTTCATCGTCCCTGAACTGTTGGGTGGCACCGCGAGCATGACGATTCCGCGTCTTATCTATAACCAGTTTTTAGGGGCAGGGCGAAATTGGGGCTTTGGTTCGGCACTCAGTATGGTGTTGATCTTGGCGGTCAGTCTTTCTATCGCCTTGCTGCTAAGATATGGCGATCGCAACCCCGAAAGCCTTTCTTGAGACGTTAAACTCTCACTCCAAGACAGTTCAGTTCTACTGCCCCTTTGAGTCTTATGACGACGCTATACCTGATTCGCCACGGCATTGCTGCCAAACGAGGAACCTATGCCCATGATGATGAGCGTCCTCTCACCCAAAAAGGCACCCGAAAAACAGAAAGCATGGCTCAACGACTGGTGGAATTAGATCTAAAGTTTGATCTGATTCAAACCAGTCCTCTGGTCAGAGCCCGACAGACGGCAGCGATTCTGCATGACTATCAACTGGCCACGGTTGTAGAACTGTCGTCGTTTCTTGCTCCTGAGGGAAATTTGCAGGACTGGCTAGACTGGCTTAAACCCTGGAACGAAGATGCAGACTCTACATTGGCTCTTGTTGGCCATCAACCCAATTTAGGAAACTGGGCAGAATGCTTAATCTGGGGAGCATCTAAAGAGCATCTCGTGGTCAAAAAAGCAGGCATTATTGGGCTGTCGCTCCCTTCAAGAGGGCCAATCATTGGCCACAGCGAACTTTTCTGGCTGACGCCGCCTCGATTTCTGCTGTAGCAAGAGCCAACCCCCTACAGGGAAGTGGTTTGTGCGATCGCACAAACTCATCTAAAAGCAGGGAACTCCGCATTTCCCGGTACGTCATGACCTGTAGTTCCCTGCTATCCGTAATCGCTGACTGACACACTGATGTCTAAGCTATGAGCAAATATTTATGAGGTCAATATTCATAAATATGTTGTTTATATTTTGCAGCAGATTTTCTAGGATCATTTAGACCGTACGTCTGAATGTTACGAGATAATGCACTACCACCCCATTGGGAGAAGATCCGGAAAATCTGGGTGACTTTACACAAGACACTTCGACCAGGGTGTAGTAAAAATATAATAATGAGACCGATTAGAGAGACGAGTAGCGCAACTCTTGTTTATTTCTATCCAAAGATTAGAGTTTAATAATCGAGCTTAATTAACGAGGGAAGGAAATCTGTGTAGTCACGTATTAAAAGCGGTCACTATTTTTTCCCAGTTTCTTTTGTAGAAGCTGATTGTAAAGTGTGCAGTTTCAGAGTTTAGTGCCCGTTTCGCCTACGATGACAACTAGCCGTTTACCTTTTCTCAATCGCTCATTTTTTGTGCAAATCTTAAGCCTTTTATCGAGCAAAGATTGGACAGAAATAAAGGGAAATAGAGTTTTTTTGATCGAGTGTGCAACCTGTTGAGATCATTTCCAGAGGAAGATTTAACGCTTCCTCACGAAGATTAAATTTCTGAACTTGCCGGACTCAGAGTAGCTCAAGCAGTGCGACTTAGCGTGATATTTCATGACTCAAAAGCCATGATTTAGAAGCTGTTGCAAGCGTTTAGATAAGCGTTGAATCGTATTGTGTTCTCCTTTTCAACTCTTAGATCTAAACATTGCAGTCGTTCACTCTATGCCATCAACGTCCAACACTTTATTGCCTTCTGTTTGTATGTGATTGTTGTCACACATGAGTGATGCTAATTATCACGGTTTGGTGTGTTGAGATATCACTGCTCAGAGTCTTCAAAACAGACATAATCAGATAATTAGTTACCAAGTAATTGGTCACCAAAAAATAATTATCAGAGGCATGTCTGTTTTCTGTTACTGTATCGCTCACTTGGTAATTTACAGATGCTTACACTTGATCAAGACGAAACGTTAGTGCAGTCGGATCTGATTCCAGCTCTCTTGC
>JBARXP010000100.1:0-7228 GCA_049647405.1 Elainellaceae cyanobacterium
TATCTACACAGGTAATCACGACATAGTCTAAACATTGACCGTATGTCTCCAATGGCAGTAACCCATTCTGATTCATCCGGTTAGCTTCTTGAAAATGAGGTACGACTCTGGTCATGACATAGGAGTGGGTCAACTAAAATGGCTAGTCGCGGGCTGGGGGCAATGGGTCATTGTAATAGCGCAGAACTGATTTTCATATTCATTCCTTACGATTCGTCCCAAAGACTGGCTAGCGAATATGAACTGCCTTCAACGGCCCAAAAACTACCGTTGAGATAGCGACGGTGTCGATCGAGACTGGCGATCGCCGCCATATCGTCTTCCGTTAGGGTTACCTCAGCCGCTGCCAGATTTTCCTTAATTCGTCCAGGATTCACCGACTTGGGAATCACAGCCGTCCCTCGATGGATAGCCCAGCTAATCAGCACTTGGGCAGGCGTTGCGCTGTGTTGTGTGGCGATCGCCCCAATGGTGGGATCGTCCAGCACAATCGGTTCATCTTTAACTTTTAGTCCCTCAGGTCGATCTTTAGACCCGAGAGGAGAGTAAGCCGTTAAGTGAATGTCTTGCTCCTGACAAAACTGAACCATATCTTTTTGCTGTAGATAAGGATGAAGCTCAATCTGGTTTAGCTCAGGCTTGAGTCGAGCTTTATTGAGGAGATCCTGTAGCTTCACAACGCTAAAGTTGCTGACGCCAATGTGCTGACATAGCCCCTGATCGACTAGGGTTTCCATTGCGGCCCAGGTTGTGGCAAGGGGTAAGTCATCCAGAGCGATCATATCTTCTGGTTTTTTGGGTGACCCGGCTCCTTTTTTGAGGACAACAGGCCAATGAATCAGATAAAGATCGAGGTAATCTAACTTCAGATTAGAGAGGGTCTCTTCTAAGGCAGGTTGCACATCTTCAGGGGCGTGAGAGTCGTTCCACAGTTTAGAGGTGATCCATAGCTGCTCACGGGTGACGACACCCTCTTCAACCAATTCGCTCAGCGCCTGACCGACTTCAGATTCATTGCCGTAAATGTATGCACAGTCAATATGTCGATACCCGGCGTATACGGCTGCTTTGACCGCTGCATACACGTCACCCGGTTGAGACTTCCAGGTTCCCAACCCTAAGATTGGCATCGGGTCTCCGTTGCTAAATTGAAGGGTTTTCATCGATTGTTCTGTCCTAAATTCAGTGCGTGGGGAATCAATAACTAGTTTTTAATTATGCCGAGGGACTTCATGCAAGATAAATGCAGATGGTGACCTACTTGTGGAGGGCATATGCTTTCGAAGGCATGTTGTCTATCCTAAGCCCGTAAGACTAGAAATTGAGTCAGACGCAAGGCATACTTTTTGTCTACATGTTCTGGAGTGACATGTTCTGGGGTGGCATGTTATTGATCTGCACTGTCTGTTGATCTGCACGGTCTGTATGCAAGTTCATTGATGGGTGGAGTTCGAGCATCTTGTTCGTGTTTCCAATGCTTGCATCATGAGTTTGCGTTTCCTGCAAACTGTTGCTGATTGGCTGGTAGCGTTGGGTTCAAGTCCCAGATGATCATAATGGTGGATGCACCACCCCGGCCTGGAGCAAGGTTAACAAACCCGAATTGCTGTCCTTCTGGTGTGGTTACCTCATAAAGAGGCCCGCCCCCATATCCTCCAGCGATCGCCGTAAAGTTTACGCCCGACCCTTGATACGCTGTCTGGAGCTTTTCAAACACTTCAGCAGGGGCATCGTCGTTAAACCATTGAACGCTATTGTCAATAATGCCGTAGCGATAGGCGTTGGGATCATCGGTATTGGTAAAGAAGGCTTGCGGCTCTCCATAAAAGTTTGGGCGAGGCACAATGCCCTGGCGAACGGTCACGTTGTCGCCAACATTGCCCAGCCCCGAAACAAACTGCTGACGCGGCACGAGGGGATTGAATTCGGAGGGAGGTTCTTCTGCCGCAACCGGATCAGAGTCTTCTGCGGGTTCACCCTCGGGTTCTGGCTCAGGAGCCAGATCAGCAGGAGCCGCCGCTTGGGTAGGAGGATTGGGATTTGGAACAGGTTCGGGTGCTTGCTGGGCTGGCTTTGGCTGGGGTTCCGGTTCTGGTTCGGGCGGTGGCGGTTCTGGTTCAGTTTCTGGAAGAACGTCTGGGGCGGCTTCCTCTGTGGGGGCAAACAGGCTGACCATCGCTTCTTCCTCTTCTTTGACTTCCTCTTCAGTGGGTTCTTCTGGGGTCGGATTGCCAGGAATCGCAAACACCACCCCATGCAGCAATATCGAAGCGTAAAGCATGGGGTGAACGAGAAGCTTTTTGAGCCAATGTAAAAGAACGTTGAGAAAACTCGAAGAGGGGATCATAGCTGTCGTGTGCGTTAGTCATGCTAGATAATTCTGAAAAAGCGATCCTGAAAAAGCGACTTTAAAGAGTAAAAGAGCAATCTTGAAAAAAGTCATGCTGTAAAAGAGCCTCAGAGCAACCAACGGGGATGCTCTAAGGCTGTTGGGCGATCGCCAATGTTTGTTTTGACCATGAGTATGGCGATTGAGAGAGGGGCGATCGCCTAAAACTGACTTAGATGAAGAGATACAAACTATGTACCTCTATAGCCCAGATTCAGCATCGTGGGTTACAGGGAGCGGCTAAGCTGCATCACTTCTTCGAGGTCGAGCCCAGAGGTTTCGTTCTCGGAGTAGACCGTTCCAACCATCAGGTCTTCGAACAATCCCATGCCAATCGCATAGGCTTCAGCAGAGAGAGGCACATAGCCGACTTCCGGAACAAACTCAGGAGAATTATCGAGGTAGAAGCTCACAAACCGTGAAACCTCTGGGCGCTCGGCAGCATCACGGCGTACATAGATGAAGATAGGGCGAGAGAGAGGGGTGTAGGTTCCGTTGTTGACCGTCTGAGGAGAAGGAGAAACTCCATCAACCGCCACAGAGTTAAGAATGTCGGTGTTTTCTTCGTAGTAGGCATAGCCGAAGTATCCGAGCGCGTTCTCATCGCCTGCGACCCCGACGACTAGGATGTTGTCGTCTTCACTGGCTGTGTAGTCAGGGCGGCTTGCGCCTTCTTCTCCCACGATCTCGTCGGTAAAGTAGTCGAAGGTTCCAGAGTCAGAACCGGGGCCATACAGCTCGATTTCAGCATCAGGCCAAGAGCTATCGATGTCGCTCCAGCTGGAGATGCTGCTGTCGGGTGCCCACAGTGCGGCAAGCTGATCGACTGTCATTTCTGTCGCCCAGTTGTTTGCTGGGTTAACGACCACCGTGATGGCGTCGTAAGCAACTGGAATCTCAATATATTCAATGCCAGCGGCGGCACAGGCTTCCATCTCGCTTGGTTTGATGGGGCGAGACGCATTAGAGATCTCCGTTTCACCGTTGCAGAATTTAGCAAAACCACCGCCTGTTCCCGATACCCCGACAGTAATTTGAACATCAGGATTTGTCCCTCGAAATTCCTCAGCCATGGCCTCGGTGATCGGATAAACCGTGCTAGAGCCATCAATGGAGATGGCCTGAGCCAGGGCGGTAGGTACAGCAAGGGTGACTGAAGCGACAGCGGCTGCCGCTGCGCCTAGATATGCAAAGCTCTTAGACATCACTGGTAATTTGCTCACAACACAACCGTAAAAAAACGTATGGAACCTCGACGCAAAGCGACGATATTACGCAATAGCCGTAACGTATCGGTTTACTATTAAGGTTGGTTAATCAATACAAGACTGTTCAGTTATGGAGTGGTTATGTTTTGGTTAAGTGTACACAGTGCTACTCCACAATGAGAGCAATCTCGCGACCGACGGCGATCGCCTGAAGCACCACTAAGATCTCGGAAGCGGCCTCAAACTCCAGCCCGCGATCGGCTTTGAGGTGCAGCATTCCTTCTGGATTTTCTGAGAGATATTCCGTCACGGCTGCGGTTAGTTCTTGTTCGCTCACGACTTCATCCTGAATCAAGATCTCTCGCTCGGAGTTAAGCCCCACAACAAACGGTTCTACCGCATTTGCCGCATCTTCCAACAAAGTCGCATCTTCAGATTTGGGGGCGTCAACGGTAAAAATCTGCTGGGAGCCGAGAGTGATGGAGATGATGATAAAAAAGGTGAGGACGGTCATCAACACGTCCATCATGGGCACCAGGTTAATCTCAGGAATTTGAGAGTTGGGCTGGCGTTTTGCATTGAGTTTCATGGTGTTAGTCAGCTGTTTCAATCGCTAATGAGACGCGATCGCCCCCGATTTTTCTCAGTTCAGCGATGAGCTGAACCACGTCTTCATAGGGGGTCTGGCTCTCTGCCGTAAGCACGACTAGCCCCTGATCTGATGCGTCGAGGTAGGCGCGCACCTGCGACTCCATCGCAGATTGAGAGAGCGATCGCCCCTCAATCGCAAACAGCCCTTGGGCATCTACCGCAATCATTAGAGGCGGCGGCGCTTCTTCCTCCACCAGAGGCGGATTATTCTCGTCTGGAAGCTGCACATCAACCCCGCGTGACACCGTCAAGCCCATCGCCACAGAGACAAAAAAGGCCAGAATGCCCAACATCACATTGAGCATCGGAATCAGATCAACGACGGGAATAGACGACTGAGAAGTCTGCTGGCGAAAGCGCATGATGTTTTTCCTCAAACACTTCCTAAACCGCAGACGGAATCGACGCTTCTGGCTCAGCGTCTTCCGATTCCGACTCATTTAACTCATAGGGGTCAAACTCGTACCAATATTGGCGATAGATCAGCTCCAGCTCTGTCCCGACTTCCGAAAAATAGTCCATTTGCTGAGCTTGCAGTGTGACCAGCGTCCGATAAACCACGAGAGAAAGAATCGCCACCACCATGCCAGCCGCCGTGGTGATCAGCGCCTCTCCAATGCCCCGTGCCGCCGCCCCCGTCTCTTCCGCCGAACCTCCACTTCCGATATTCAAATTCTCAAAGGTCAAAATCAGTCCCGTTACTGTGCCCAGCAACCCTAACAGGGGGGAAAGGGCGACAATCGTTTCTAGCAGCTTATCGCCCTTGCGCATTTTGATAAATTCTTTGTCGCCAGCAGCTTCCAGTGCAATTCTAAACGTCTCGGGAGAAGGCCGTCTCAGCTTCAGTGGTGCGGCCAAAAAGCGGGCGATCGCCAAATGTTCAGACTGTTCAGCAATGGTTCGCGCTTCATCTAGGTTGAACCGAGCCGCATCTAATACTTGATGAACAAGACGGTCTTCTTGACTCATCAGGCGATACCAAAACCAGGCTCGCTCTAAGGCAGTTGCAACTGTCAACACAGACAGCCCGACGATAGGAATCATCACAGGGCCGCCTTTCATCACAAGTTCGAAGACTGGATACATAAGATGAATTAGACGTGTGAAAGGCCGGGGAGAAATGGAAGAAGAGGGTTCTTCGTTAGGATAGCGGAACGACCCTGGCCATACGTTAAGAGAAGCTCATCGAAAAATTAAACGTGAGTTAAGTAGACTTGTCTTCACTCTCCATGATGGGGGTGTTGAGCAGCTTCAAAGCCTATGGTTACCAGATATGCTGTTCCCAGTCTGACCACTGAGCCTTAATATTCTCTAGCATCCACCCACCCACGGTGACGGAGGCTTCGTGGGAAGCATAGACAATCCAATCTAAACAGTCAGATGTCCAATAACCCTCATAGCCATTGTATTTAGGGTCAAACAGTAATACATCTTGGTGGTATTCAACTCCGTATTCACGCAGTTCCCAAATTCGTGTAACGCCGCGAGACGACAACATCTCTACTAGGCTAATAGACGAACAAAATTCCTCAAATGCATCTTCTTCAAACGCAGTGATATCTAACAATTTGCACTGAGTTAACGGGTGCCAATGCCAGCCAGTAATTTGCCATCGGTGACGGAGTTTTTGCCACATGGCACTCGACTCGACTGGAGATAAAACCCGCTGATAAGGTAACGGCTGAACACATTTTAGTTGTGAGTCTGAAAGTTTTTGAATGTAAGTGCAAAATGCTTCTCGTTCGTTGGCGATCGCATCTTTGGTGTTGATCCCAAATGTTGGCTGAACAACTTGGTAGGCTGAGGTCTGGCCCATGTTTGGATGGGGTGGGGATTCTTGAGCAACTTGACCAATGTGCAAGATTAGCTCGCGAGTATGTTCAATATCGGCAAGTGTATCGGGGTCGAGGCGCTCTATTTCGGTGCAGATCATGTTGAGCACGTTGGCGCGGGCATAGCTGTCTAAGAGCGTCTGTCTGTAGCTGCTCGGATCGCGAGGTTTAATTTGCTGCAATTGAGTAGCAGATTGATACCAGTAGTCGGATTGCGATTGGCAGTAACGACGAGCTGCTGTATGGAGTGCTTGGGCAAAGGTCATAACGCTCACCAAAAAACAGCTATTACAATTTGGGTAGATAGGCGGAATGTTTCCACATCATTTTAGGCTCTATTTGCCGAACATATCCCGACGCCCCAAACTCAAACCTCTCCGAGAAGAGGGGCGATCGCGCTTTGCGTAGAAATTGGCGATCGCCCATTATCCTCTGAGCAAGATAACGACCAAGCCCACCGGACGCAGATTACCTTTAACTCAACCGATTTACTTGTGACATTCCGGTGCAGCGACTTGTTAGGGGGTGTTATTCTTCTTTTTCAAAACTTGATATTCCTTGGTCTCAAATAAAAAATCACAGAGAGTCTTCGCAGAATTAACTGCTAATTTTGCATGGTGTTCTAGTGGCTTATACGAAATAACATGAGAATCACTCATCGTATTACGTAAAGTAGCCAAACCAGAAACTATGCTTATTAATCCGGACAGGATTTGCCTTAGACATTCTGCAAGATTTTCTTGTCCTGGCGAGAGATTTAAGTGCTTTTGAACCCGCTTATACAGCCTCGGTAAATTGCCATCATATTCAGGTGGATTAGGATCAAATTCCTCCTCAATAGCCGACAAAACTGCTTCAATAAGAGAGCGTGAATTTGTGATTGCTCCATCGAAATCTCCTTCACCCAGCTTCTTATCACACTTCTTTATTTGTTCGTCAATAAAGATATGTGTTAGTTCAACTGAATTTTCATAAGGATGCGATAACTCGATTGAAGAGCCGTTTAATTTGTATACATCCCAGGCGTTGCATAATGAAGAGATGAATTAGGGGAAATCTGCGATGCAATGTCCTGAGTGTGGAGCGACTCATATCCGTAAGAATGGGATGAGGCGAGGTAAACAAAATCACATCTGCGTGGATTGCGG
>JBARXP010000101.1:0-26667 GCA_049647405.1 Elainellaceae cyanobacterium
GGCGTAGCCCAGACGGTGCAGGGTTTTGATCACGATCTGGATGGCTTTGGGTGAGCCGTAGAGCAGATGGCGCACGGGTTCGTTGTGCGGGCTGGATTGGGAGCGAGAGGGAAAATCGTCACCCGAATCTGTGGACGCAAATGCGCCCGAATGGGATTGAAACATGAGGTTCTGGTTCCTTTTTTTGAGGGTAAACAACGGAAGGAAACCAGAACTCAGTCCCTCGGCTACCCCGCAATTGTGTGCAATTCGAGGCAGCCACGGTTTACCATAAACCGTTAGCCCCCCGACTGGTTGCGTCAGTCGCGGTGGGTTAGCCATCTGTGGGTGTTGGTAGCACTCGCAGATGGTGCCAAGTTCTTGAGTTCTGAACAAGCTATCCGAAACAAACAGCTTAATGAAAAAGAATACGCATATACGCATTCTGAGTCAACCGTAGAAGAAGATGTGTTGGAGGAGAGAGCGATAGGGGCGATGCCCAGGCAAGCGATCGCCCCTGGTTGAGATGTTGATGCTGAAGCTCGTGAATCAGAGGAAGCGGCTCTATCAAAACGTCTCCTGGTGGATGAAACCGAAGGAAGATGACGGCAGGGTTGACTCGATTTTGGCGAGAGCTATGACCAAAACGCTGTCTCTGGGCAGCCCCAAGCCGGAGCCGCCGCCGTCGGCGGATATCTTTTGACGAATGAAATGAAGAAATAGAGAAGAAGCTCGACGATGCTGAAGTTTATCGCTAAGCTGTAGGCACAAACTTTGAAATCCACACAGGTGGCTCGAACCTTGAAAACCGCATAGTTTCGTTGACCTCCGTGGATGCGGCTCTGGGCATAGCGTTGAGCTGCTGAACGGAGTCGAAAATTGTCAATAAAATCCGTTTGTTGACAGTAAGGTGGGGGCTCCGTGGTTTTAGGCTCTGGAGAGCAGTCTCTATCAGGGCTCTGAAGCGAAGGGTTTCATCACCACTTCCCCGAAAGGGGACGGAAACATTGAATACCTAATGTTTGATCAATAGAATTCAAAACAGTTTTGGCTGTTTCATCACCACTTCCCCGAAAGGGGACGGAAACGGTGCTTGAAAATCTGAAATCCCGCGTCTAGCACTTGTTGCCGCTTAAGTTTCATCACCACTTCCCCGAAAGGGGACGGAAACCTTGAGAAGTTTGTGCCGAACGACTTGGTACGTGTCTCGACGTTTCATCACCACTTCCCCGAAAGGGGACGGAAACTGATAAGAAGCAACAGTGATACGACCGCCTACGCCGACTGGCACGTTTCATCACCACTTCCCCGAAAGGGGACGGAAACGATAAAATCTGAATCTTCATCACTAATTTCAATCAAATCCTCATCAGTTTCATCACCACTTCCCCGAAAGGGGACGGAAACAAGAGGAAGTGGAGTCCGCTTCTGGATAAGTGAACACTCGTTTCATCACCACTTCCCCGAAAGGGGACGGAAACACAAAAATTGCAGAGCCAGTTTCAAGATGCTCAAGGATCCGAGTTCCCGTTTCATCACCACTTCCCCGAAAGGGGACGGAAACATGTCGCCCAAGTTCGCCTTGAATGCAGAGCGAACCGTGTTTCATCACCACTTCCCCGAAAGGGGACGGAAACAGATTTTCGGTAACGGCCAGATCCCATGCCTCGTCATCAGAAAGTTCTTCAACGATGTTTCATCACCACTTCCCCGAAAGGGGACGGAAACATCTCGACTACGGTTTCACCTTGCTCTTTGAGCTTACTTGCCATGTGTTTCATCACCACTTCCCCGAAAGGGGACGGAAACGTTGAAGCTCTCAGCATCAGCAGCCGTCACGCCAGGGTTGAGGATTGTTTCATCACCACTTCCCCGAAAGGGGACGGAAACACTTCTCTATAATCGCTCAATACCCTACAAAAGTAATCCGTGTTTCATCACCACTTCCCCGAAAGGGGACGGAAACAGCGTTTTGGGCAAGCTGTGTTTTTAGCCAGCCTCCAAGCATCCAGTTTCATCACCACTTCCCCGAAAGGGGACGGAAACTCTCTACTGCAAACTACAATTTCATTTATCGCAAAACACTTTTCATGTTTCATCACCACTTCCCCGAAAGGGGACGGAAACATCAACATCGTTCTATCCTATGGTCTTACGTTGTTTTGTAATGGTTTCATCACCACTTCCCCGAAAGGGGACGGAAACAACAGTTTTGGGATCTCTCCAGACAAACAACCTGACGTAAGTTTCATCACCACTTCCCCGAAAGGGGACTTTGAAAAGGCAGAAGATAGAAAGGGGTACGGGTAGAGGTGTTAAGGGTGTCGAGTTGGATGAATCGTTGTTGCTGTGTTGCGATCGCCCTCACAGTGCAGAAAGGGCGATCGCGTGAGATGGGTCATCGCCGTTTGATGTTAGGGAGTGGGCGATCGTGTGAGGTGGGCGATCGCGCTGATTGCTGATGCTGTCTTTATTTCGTCATGCCTTAGGTCGCTGCACTTTCCCTATTGGCGATCGCCGTGCAATAACAGACATGGGCGATCGTTCGCAATTCCTATTTCTGCCCTCATCCTTTTGATTTCTGTTTTCGGAATGGCGATCGCACCCGTCTCCTGATTTTTACGTTTAGCTGGCGATCGGCCTGTTTTCCATTTCTGCCTTCTGCTTTTCACTTCTCCCCCCAGGGCTACTCAGTACACATAAGTTGTCTGTAATGACTTGCCAGTAATCTAGCCCCCTAAATCCCCCAAAATTGGGGGACTTTGAATTCTGGTCTCCCCTCAGAATTGGGGGGACTAAGGGGGGCCAATGCAACATTTTGAGGCAGTAAACGAGATGTGTGTACTTAGTAGCCCCCCAGGGGGATTATTATAAGAAGCATCCCATCTTCCTCCGAGCCATGCCTCGTTCTCGTGCGATCAAAACTCCTTCTGGTCTCACCGTGCCCTCTATCCCAGTTTCCACAGAACTGATCGGGCTACGGTTTACCCTGCAAGCTGTTGAATCTTCAGCGCTGTACGCTCAATACACCATCGGCCTACATGCCTGGTTTCTTCATCAGATTCAAGACTTCGACCCCGAACTCTCCGCTTACCTACACGACGGAGAATCCGAGAAACCCTTCACCATCACCGGATTAGACGGTCAATTCGCCTCCCACCATCAGCAACTCCAGCTCCAGGCCGGAGCCACCTATCACTGGCATTTAACCGCTCTCTCCAAACCCGTCGTGCGCGGCATTGTGAAGTGGCTAAAGCAACTGCCCGATACCCTCGAACTGCGCGATGCACCGCTCACCATTCAAGCCATAGAAATCAGCCATCCCTCGACCACCTACACCAAACTTTGGAAACAAGCCACAGACCAGCAGGGCAACGTAAATCTGAGTTTCCTCAGTCCCAGCAGCTTTCGGCGCAAGGGCCATCATTTTCCCCTGCCCGTGCCCTTCAATCTCTTTCACAGCTACCTGCGCCGCTGGAACGATTTTTCTAAGCGCCCTGTTGAACAAGACGAGTTTCTCGACTGGATTGATGAGCACGTCATCATTCACCAACTGACCCTAGACTCCGCCAAAATCGCTGCCGGAAAGCGAGGTTCTGTCACCGGATTCATGGGCGCAATTCGGCTCGGACTGACCAAGCGAGCCCAGCAAAATCCGGAGTTTTGTCAGTTGTTTTACGCTCTGGTGCAGCTTGCTCCTTACTGCGGCACGGGTCACAAAACTACCTTTGGGCTGGGTCAAACTCAACTAGGCTGGGTTACATCAGACTCATCCGATGCCCCAGATGCCCCATCATCCACCCGCGACCTCCTCTTAGCCGAACGCATTGCTGAGCTGACCCAGATTTTCGTCGCCCAGCGCAAACGCATCGGGGGCGATCGCGCCACCCACATCTCCGAAACCTGGGCCACAGTGCTCGCCCGACGCGAACTAGGCGACTCCCTCACCGACATCGCGACGGATCTCGACATTCCTTACGCAACAGCAAAGACCTACTCGAAGTTAGCAAGGCGATCGCTGCGAGAATCTGAGAGTCAACGCTGATTTGCCTGCATTGCTGCATCGACTGTCCACCGCAATCTTTCAATTTCCTGCAAGTCAGCACTGAAAAGGTGGATTTGTCATTAAAATCTTTGGCATCACTTCCATGCAAGCTAGCGAAAATTACGTGAACGTCTCACCCTATGCCGATGCAACTTCTACCCGTTGTCGATTATTTCTCGAATATCGATCTCCCGACTCTCTGGGCCTCCGTGCTAGCGCAAAACCCGACTTCTTCTACCCCATCCCCATCTTCAGCAGCCGATCTTGAACTCCTCAAAAGTCAGCTAGAGTTTCTCAAGCAAAGCCAGAGTCAGTTCATCGATGCAATGAAAATCATCTTTACGGTATTGGGAATTGCAGGAGCAGCCGTAGCCTACTTTTTTGGTAAGAGCTTCAAAGATTTCCAAGATGCGGCTCGTCGAGACGTAAAGGATTTTCAGGAATTTTCCCGTGGAGAAATGGAAGCCGCCATTCAACGGGTACGGCAAGAGGCAGAAGCTCAAATTCCACGGCTGGTAGAAACGGAAGTGGGAGACTTAATTCGCAATGAGGTCGCAACGGTTAAGCGAACCCTCCGGCGAGAACAGGTGATTGGAGCCACTGTCGTGGACTATTTCTTACCCGACGGAACCGATGAGCCCAAAGAAGTTGAGCTATTGCGAGCGCGGAAGTTTAAGCGGGTACATTTCTGTGGTGATATTCAATCGATCCAAAACTTTCAACGAATCCGGCGATCGCCTACCGATGTGGTCATCCTTGATTTGGTCAATCATGTTACTGCCGAAGGCCAAGCGTTTATCACCTTTCAAGGCCAAGACCGAGAAGATATCGCTCAACCACTGATCGATCATTTGTTAGACGTACTCTCTCCATCAACGGTCATCATTGTCTATGTCGGCTTTCCGCCACTGAAAGCCGTCAATACTGCACCGAGCGATCGCTATGTCATTGCTGCCAATAATCCCATTACCCTGGTCGGAAATGCAGCAGACGGTGCCTACGTGGTGGTGGGCGATCGCCAACTCACAAGCTAGGCTGCGACAAGCGTATTCAGTTGATGGTCACATTGCTGGAATACAAAATTCACGGCAGCAAAGAGATGGTCTAACTCTTGAATCGTGTAGAAAGTTTTGTTGAGGGTGAACTGGGTTTTATCTAGTTTGCCAAACTGCCAGCGATCGCCATTAGACGTAATGCCAAAAATCACCAGTTGCTCATATTCATTCAATCGTTGAGCCGCAATCATCTCTGCTAGACACTGCCCCCAAGCCGCATCGAAGTTATCCTGCTTCGCTTCGACCAAGATGAAGTAAGGCTTGTCGAAAACGATTTTCCCCAGGGGCGATCGTTTGGCCAGAATGTATTCCGGAAATCCAGAGAGCTGAGCATCACAGTTGAGAAACTCATGGCTCCAGAGAATAAAGTTCTGCCGATATAGCTTCCAAACTTCTTTAAGGATGGGATAGACCAGGTTTTCGCAGATGGCATATTCGGAGTTATCTACAACAGCCTCATCCATCATGAGCTGGAGGTCTTGGCGAAAGTAGTCGGAAACCTCGAACGGGATAGGCTCGATGAAATTGGCTTCGGTGTAGACAATCTCAAATTCTTTGAGGGTTTCGCTCAGGCTTTTGACTCCGATAAACGGCATGGTGGCTAGCCCCCAAATTGCTCTGCTCTCAGGATAGCTTGGCTCCTTGTATAAACGATTCTGAACTAGAAGGCTGATAGATTAAGATTTGCCAATTAATTCTTCTGGCATTGGGAGATGTACGTATTCTGCCTCGATATGATTCCACTCCATAAATTTGATCTTGGGAATGACGTGAGATGTCAGGTTGGCTGCAGCCAGCAAAGCCACATGGTTAGCTGTACTCCAGAAAAGAACTATTTCATGAAACCCGTGATCTTGACGTAGTTGCTCAACAGAAGCAACGATATCTGCTACCAATTGCATCGCCTGCTCAGAGTCAGAGATGAGACCAGACTCAATCCAGAAAAGAGGCAGTTCTGGCACAGCATTCTTTACGGCTGGTATAAATCTCCGAGAACCAATGCCTAAAGCGACCTGTGATAACTGTGGACTAAGGTTGCTTGAGGTGTCGGGGTCTAGCTTAGCGCTATTGGCATTTCCCCCGGTTAGCGATGTGTGCCTGATTTGACCCTTGTTAGTGACTGGTATGCCATCCCTGTCATACGCATACAACTCAGCAGAAGTTGTACGGTCAAAATGTTTGCCAATCGCCCATATCAGACTGGTTTGGGCATTACCCAGAACCCGCACTTTTCGCACATCACCACGAACGGTACCGAGTGCAGTAGATAAGGCTACATGCATAGCTTGAACCATGTCTGACCAGTCTTTTCCAGTTAGCAACTCCTTTTTCTGGCGGAGTTGCAAGTTAGGACGGAAAGTGAGAATAGGAATCTCTAAGTTGGCAAAATTAGGGGGCAAAGTGGGCTCCTGGCGTTGTCCGTCTCCTCGCTGGTCTAGAACAATCGCAATCTCAGACCAATCCTGAGGAATTGAGCGTCGGTAAGCAGTTTTTGCAATCTCCTCTGCCACTGCATCTGGATCAGGTTTGGTCGGATCGTCCTCGTTGAAAAAGCCGTTTTGATCCACTCGATCCCCGTCACGGTGAAGAAACCGTCTTCGTAATAAATCATGAGCACGGACAAGCTTGAGTGGATTACCTAAATACACTGGTAATAGGTGTTCACAGTCTTCCTTCGATTCAATAGCCCATTGCAGTTCGTCTTTACACCAGCTAGAGTTCAGCGAAGCTTCGGAAAGGAAAAGTGTAATAGTAGCTTGCCGTTGGACGGCCTGCTTTAAGGCTACATCCAAAGATCCCATCGTTAACTCGTTTTTGTCGAGCCAAGCCAAAACCCCACGATAACCAAGTCTCTGAGCAACAGCCTCGACCAAAGGCTTATCGGTAGAGGAATGGGACAAAAAGGTAGAAACAAAAGGTGGTCTGGTTTGAAGCGTAGTCATGATTCTTACTGAATTCCCTTCACGCGCTTAATTGAGCCGTCATCCTTCAAATCTTCGATGCGAACAGAAACCTCCTGACCTTCCGTTAATTTGCCAGCCAGTCTTGCTTCCTTTGGTGTAAGCCGAATGGTGCCTAATATTTCATAGGTCACTTTATTTCCTTTAATCGCAGTAACAGTTGCTGGGAGTTCTTGGCCCACTTCAAACGTACGGGTCTGAGTTACAGCCTGAATTTCAGCTTCCCTTTCGGACATCACCTCAATTTGCTGAATCTCGCCAGTTGGGACACCTTTGTCATAATATTGCACTAGCCGAGCTGCCCAACTCAGAATCATCAACATTTGAGGAGCTTTATCTTGGTAGTCTTTTAGATACTTTTCGCAGGCAGCATCTAGGCTCTTGTAATAGTCAACAGTCCGTTTGCTGTGGCCGATTTGATTGCCTTTACGAACCAAAGTTTTCAGATAGTCGAGAAAGGCTTTGCCAGCATTCTCACGATCCACATATTCCCTCAGATAAGAAATTGATTTTCGCAACTCGTTGACATCTGTGCCTTCAATGACCAGTTGACGTGCGATCGCATCAGCAACTTGCCATTGGGTATCCGTAAGTTCATCGGTGGAAAGCATCAGTACATCCCCTCCGGTGCAGTCCAATCAGTGGGCCATTTCAAAATCTCAGCGAGGGCTTCTAGTTGGGGCACCTCTGTCAATTTGCTGGTTTTAGCTGCCTGGGTCTTTTCGTGGATGAATTGAGTCACCGCTTCCCCAGTCAAGGCTTCAGCGGTTGGAGGAGCGTAGCTAGTGTAGCGATCGCGGACGTTTTGCGTCACTTCAAGCTTTGGTATAGAGACTTGCACTGTACCCATGCCAACGGGTTTTCCACCTCCTAGCTTCAATGCCATTGGATACTTAGAATCTTGACCTAGAGCGATCAACAGCGTTCCTAACTGAGCCTCAGTTAGATTTCTGAAATGAAGCTCTGTTTTGAAGGTGCATTCCATTCCTGCCTGCTGGATAGGAATCCCTCGATTACCTCCATCTACCGCCTTCAGCGCATGACGATAAAACTTGCGCCCTATTGCCTGCCCCCTGTCAAAATAAGCATCGCGCTCATCGGGTCGAGGGCGATAAAGAGAAGGCATAAACCCAGTAACTGATTTGGCAGACTCGCAGGTCGCATCAGTGAAGTGAACCAACCCTTGCCAATCTAGAGCGCCAAACACTTGGCTAGCCGGACAAAGACTTTCTTTGCTGCGACAGGGCAGTCGGTCTTTGGGCATCTTCTGTCGATAACGATTGGAGATAACTGCCAGCGTACTATTAGTAATCGCCTCATAAATGGCGCGTACACATCCCTTAAGCGAACTGCCTTGAATTAGCAGTTGCTGATCTTTACCCTGCACCATTGTTTTTATGAGGGGAACCCGACTACCCACGTCACTGCCGAGTGCCGTCACGCCAGTGGAGACATGTAAAGCCGTTAATACTTTCAAAGTGAGGTGTAGCGTTCCGTGGAAGCAGTTATCAGCATAACGGTGATGACCGATGGGTGCTTTTAAGAACGGTCGCTGTCGGGGAAAAGGCACCAGCGCGTAGGGTTTCTCTGGTCCTTCAGTGGGTTGGGGCGATCGCCTAATTGGTCGCTGGGGTCGGTTACTTGTCATGCTTCTCGCCCCTCAAGGCCACGAATTGTACAGTCCCAGTCGCACTATCCATGAAATAACGCTGGCCGATATTAAGATCGTTTGGATAGGCGACCCCTCTGGGAAATCGAGTTTCGGTAGGCGTATAGAAGTTGGCATTCAGGTCGCGAGTCAACCATTGCTGCTCCTCATCTAGCGGCTGTAAAGCGGGATCATTAATTTTGGTTTTGGATAGGAGTAAGACCTCATACTCAGCGCCCAGACGTTTCCAGCGCAGCTCGCGGTCTTGGCTAAATACCTGACCCTCTGGTGAGGATAATTGGTCATCTGTGGGTAGCCCTACTTTGAGTGTGATGGCCTCGGGCGATCGCAAACAGTACCAGGTATCACCCGCCAGACAACGTTGAATCAACTGATCTAGAGCAGACTGATCCAGGGCACTGTCTTGAATACTGACGAATCCTTGAGATTCAGTTTGGCTTACGGCAGTGGATTGGGTCATGATGCCGCCTCTGCCAATCGCCGACTCCAGGCACTTACTGCGGCTTCAAAAAGCTTTTCAACTTCGCCTTCTGGCCACTGCAACCGAACTCCCAAGCCATACTGCATCTTTGCAAGAAGCGGCATTTCCTCAGCGTCATACTCTCGAAGAGTGTGAACATCATCGACAGGAAAGCCATAGTCCTGACGTTCGGTATTGGGCAGAAAAGCTCCAGCTCCTTTGAGGGCGATCGCCGACCACTGCGCATTGCTACCTAATGTCACAATCTGCTCTGCTCGCAGAACGCATCCAGGGTACTCCACTTTTGCTTCATTCAATTGGACTGCAACCAAGCCCATCCCGCGTGACTTGGCAAACCCCAGGCCAAACCATCCGTCATTTAGATCTCGCAACACTAAGCCCAGTAGTCCTAATTGTTCGAGAGTGAAATTCTTGAGATGGATTTTGGTGCGGAACTCGCCCTCGGTGCAAACTTGATAGTTAAACGGGCCGACTGCAACCGAACCAAAAACTCGATCAATAGCTACCCCATTGCGTTCTTCTAATCTGGGTTTGGGTTTCTCAGGATCAGGATAGGCGTCTTCAATGCGAAGACGACTGGCGATCGCCACGCTGCCAAACAGTTGATCAGTGAAGGATGACCACCGATAAATTTTCTGAGTATCGGTTTGCTTTTCCAGATAGGTATAGCTCTTTCGATTCAGTGGGTCTGTTGCCCACAGGGGCATTTGGGGATCTTCTTTGGGATCTAAATCGAGTAAATTTAGAGGCCGCTGATCGCTGCCAATAGTTCTGACAATGCGTTCAGCATGGGCACGTAAAGCTCCTTTAAGAGAACTTCCCGGAAAGAAGATTGAGCGTCCACCCGCATGGTACGTCTCGACAAACTCCATATCGGGCTTGGTGGGGTCAGCGCCCTCTTTGCCCGATTTGACCAACACTGGCCCTTGAGGAATCAGCGTTAGATCAATCGTGCAGTGATTAACCAGTCGTTTATGCATACCTAATTCCTCACGCTCTCGCCCCAGTTTGAATACGCTGCCTGGTTGCCCAAGATAGATAGACTACCAGGGCTTCACTCCAATCTTCTACTAGCGCTTCAATACTCTCTGATTCTCGGTGATAGTCGCTCAAGTTGCCTCTGCTCAAATGCCCCAAATAATCCAGTAAGCGTGAGCGATCGCCTTCTGGATCGATCCAAATGAATCGATCAATCGCTAATTCAACAACACCTAAACCTCTGGAACAGCCGCCCCCCAGAGGAATTTGCTGCATCTTAAATTGCTGGAGTCCAGCCATGACTAACCCCAATTCCCAATAGCCAATGCTTTCCATCTCATCCGTTTGGGGATTGATGACTTGTTTATCCTCGGCGTTTTCAAAAATAGCTTGAAAGTCAAATTTCACGCCTGCTGGAACGACTTGAAAGTCGTAGAGTCTGCCGTCCTCAGCAGTTTCAGTATCACGGTTAATGGAAACCCCATCCCGTTCTTGATACTGACCAAACCAGGTCTCTGGTTTGATTGTGAGATCTCGCACTTGGAACTTACTGGCTTGCCAAGGAGTGCCAAAAACTTTGGAGACTTCGTCAGTCATGTTATCCAGAGCAGCGGTTAAATCTTGGTCGTTACCGCCATGTTGCTCTTTCAATGCTTTAACTCGCTCATTCATTTCACGGCTAACCAGGTCAGAAGGATCCTGAGCTAAATCAGGATGAACACCTCGTAAAAAAGCTTCGAGGCGCGATCGCATGGCTCCCTTAAAGCTTGATCCAGGAATTAGTGGTTTTCCTAAAGCATCTTTCACGACAGGCAAGTCTGAGCCAATTGGCTCAAGCGATCGCCCTTGGCTTATCCTCAACGCTGTTACAGTCGTGAGGGTACCTGTAATTTCCAAGCGATTTTTGAACACGTCAAACATGGTGTTTACCCTTCACGATTTGAGTTCAGATATCTGAGATGGCGTGCTCCGTAGCCGAGATACCGACGAATTAACTCCATCTGTACTCGTTTCTCCTCATCTGTTTCTTGAGCTGCCTCGACAATCTCTTGAGCTGAGTCTTTGAGGTTGCTGTCAATATCTCGAATAATACGTTCGGCTAGTGATTTCTCGCCTCGGCCCCACTTTCGCTCGCGCCCAACCTGATAACGGATGAAGTTTTTCACCACTGCTGGACTCTCGGTGCTATCAGCAACTCTGACCAGATTGCGGAACTGAGACTCTTCTAGCTTGTCTCGACCAGAGGTGGGATATTCACAGGTGTTCAAAGCATCTTCGATTGCAATCACCAAGGCATCTTCGGCTTGGCGAATCCCTCGTTGAATTTCGAGTTCGTGTTCTGGGCTAATGGTTTTACTCACGCTGGATTCTCCCGCATTACCTGATGAAATTCGTCACACACTCTGATTTGGCCAAAGCCTTCGCTGGTGCGATTGCCAATTCCTTTTTGCTCCAATTCCGCCAACTTTTCCTTCCAACTATCCGTCTCAGAATCTGGAATGCTGAACAGAAATACACTGCCCATTGCAGTCACCAGTTCCACATCTTTAGCTAGCCCCCAAGCTGCATTCCAACCAGAACGATACCCATAACTGCTGTAAGCCATTTCCAGCTTGATCTCGCTGTCGGCAAAATCGACGATCTGGCACAGCATCTCTTCGGAGAGCGTAAAGGTGCGTCGCCAGCTCTCCGCTAAAATTGCTTCAGACTCCAATTCGACTGAAAAGTATGTCTTGCCCTCTATCCGTTGAGGACTTGTGCCAAAGATGCTCCACTGCTGCCAACGCTGATTCAAACAGTCATTAAAGGCATCGAGTCGAGTTTGAATAGCTTGGGTAGAGACAGAAACATCTTTCTGGTTAACGTTGACTGCGACCTGTCCTAATCCACGGGAAGCCGAGCCTCCTAATCGGAATCGATCGCGATTCTGATCGATAAAGGTGCATAACGATTCCGCCAGAGTATCTTCGTTTACCAGAATGGAACTGCGAAAAACGGTGGGCTGGCGCTTTGTCTTTCCCTGCGACTCATTCAAAACTTCCAGGCTGTAAAGAATCTCGTCTTGAGCTGTTGCGCGTCGCCTATTGATGCCTACCCGTGTCAGGAGTCGCTTACTGATTGAATGGGAAATGTATCGGACTTTTGGATTTCCATTCTTACCCTGGCCATCTTCGTAATAGCTGTAAAACCCACTAAAGGGTTCGACGCGATCGCCCTCTTTGCTATTGGGTTCATAGAACAGGCCATGCTCTCTAGCACAATAGCTATCAATCAGCGAGTCAAAAACACCCGCTTTTCTAGGTTTGAAACCACTGTCTGTTTTTGAGCTTAGGGCTGTAGCAGGTAAAACGCGGGTCTCGCTAGGACTCAGCATGTACCGATCTTCACCTACCTTGGCGATCGCCGGATAAGCATTTTGAAAAATCGCGGCCCCTTCATCAACAAATAGTCTGTGGAAGTCATCTTCAGCTTCAGGCGTGCCATGCTGCAAGAGTTTGCCAGCGATCGCTCCCCGAATCACGGTGCCGGTAATGTAGTCCATCGCTTCGCTTACAGAGCCGCCAGGTTTGCGCTGACCAATTGCTAGGGGAGCCAGGGCCGTAATCGTGAGATTGATCCGTTTCATGCTGCCTCCCCTTCTGTTTCGGATGGAGGCACTTCACTGGTTGCTGGCTTCTGCAACGAATCCCAAGCGGTTTGCTCAATGGAATGTTCAAAAAGGGACGATTCCCAGTGCAGCCAACCTAGTCCGGTAGACTTGCTACCTCCCAACGCATGAATATGCTTAAACCCTGCTATCAGAAGTACCTTGGCATAGTCACGCAGTCCCGGCTCCAGAGTGATTGTGCCCGCAAACGATAACTGAACATTTGCAGGAGAAGTTTCCAAAAAGTACAGTTTTTTTTCTTCAGCCGTGCGACGGCGACGGTTGATCGTGACACCAGGACGTAACACGTCGGGAATGTTTTCTGGGGGTTCAGCGCAGATTAGGTCGCTGAGTTGAATTTTGGACGGCACTGCCGGATTGCCAAACATCTGGCAAATCAGGCAATGATATCGATGGTCGCCAGGGACTTTATAGTCATAATCACGGTGAAAATGCTCCTCACAATCATTACTGTCGTGATCTTTCGCATTGAAACCTGCTCGTTGAGGGCACATAGTTTGTGCAACCGGAGATTCGCAGGTCGGCCAACCCAATGCCCGAGTGAGTTTTTCGCACTCATGACGTAGGCGACCTTTTAGCTGGGAAGCCGGAATGACCAAGCGGCCATTGGCAGTTTTGAGGATGGGTTTGTCAGCTTGAGAACCTGAGGAACCACCTGCTCCTACACAGAGAGCTGTGTCGATAACTGCTGTGAGTAGGATGTTCTCTCCCAAACTGGGTTGAGCAAGCTGATTGAGTGTACTGAGAGAAATCATGCTGATGCCTCCCCACCTTGAACTGATTCTGTTGCGTTAGGTGATTTTCCTTGTGAGACTTCTGAAACCTCAATAAATTCGTATAGCTCTACCAATTCTCTCCATAAGGTTTCGTAAATGGTTTTATCCCCTTTACGCTTGGCCGTTAACCAAGGAGCTAGGTTGCCTTGATTTGTTTCTGCCTCACACCAAGCGGCTTCAAAGTTGCTCTCCAATAGTCGTTGTTCATCTTTGCCAAGACGGATGCGAAAATAGCGATAGTTGAGAATAGCGGTACGCTTTCCCTGTTCTAGCAGACTGCGAATTTGGTAAAGCTGCGATCGCGGGAAGCCTGATTTTTTAATCGCTCTGACAGTTTCAATCAGCCCATTGAGTTCGTGAAGCGTGTAAGGCGTGGCATAGAGCTTGAGTTCCTGGTTGCGCTCTGGAAATCGCACAGTCAATCCTTCATTGCGAAAGGACTCAATATTCGAGGAAATCATCGTAACAGCTTTGAGAGTCAGAAAATCAACTGTTCCGCCAAAGTATCCTCGGTCACGTAAATCTTTAGCTGTCTTCTTAGCCGATTTAAGCAGTTGTGAGACCAGCTTGTCGGCATAGTAGATTGGTGTGTTTTCAGCAGTGATGAGCACGCCGCTAGAGATGCTTAAGGAGCATTTTGACTGGGGAGCTTCTTCCTTTCTATAACGATGGCATGAGCAGGTTTCTTTTTGCTCGGCTAGATCAATTCCATATCGTGCCTTCTCTGTGTCCGCTTCATCCCTGTCAGTCTTCTGCTGCAAAATCTCCTCAAATTTCTTGCCAATTTTCTCGGCTACTTCCAGAGCCTTATTGGCAGGCACTATAAGCAACACATCGTCGCCACCGATCGCGATAATTTCAAAAGGATGAATCCAGACAGGGCTTTTGTTGTCGCGAGAGGATTTAGCATCAGGGGTGTAATGATGGGGATGAATGCAATGAGCTAAGGCCCAGTAGACAGACTGCTCCGTTGCTTCAAACACATCCTGGCTGAACTGTTGATAGTGCTCCGGGGTTTTAATCTGATCTCGGATGTAGGCTCCCATATTGTTGCCATCAGCGTAGATATAGGCAACATAGCCATTGCTAACAGAGCCGATTTCAGTCAACGATCGCGCTTCTCGCCTATGAATTTCTCTGACCTCATTGCTTCGGTCGAAAAGATTACGTTCTGAATCGTACTTATCTAGAAGGTATCCCTTCTGTTGATCGCGTAAAAACGACTCAAATTTGCTAACCCAACTCCGGAATTCTGCAGCCTCGACCCCTCTCGTATGCTCAAGGGGATCCCATGTTTCCTGGAACCTGGCATCTGAATACCACTGTCCACTAATCTTCTTATCTCGCTTAGTAATTTGGCCGACTCGACGCTTTCGTGCAGTAGGCTCAGAAAACTTAGGAATGTTTGGCAAAAGCGTTGCCTGCGCAGCCGCTGCTCGTCGGTCGCTATCGTCCCGCATTAAGAAAGGATGCGTCTCGAACATAGGAGGATATTGACGACTAGTAGTGCGGTCTGATGTGTCGTAACCACTGCGTCGCTGATTAAACTGATTAGCCAGCTTACCCACTAGTTCGCTAAAGCCCTTGCGGTTTCTAAAGGCTTCTTCAACAGTTTCTTGGCTATCTTCTTTGCTGAATCCAAAATGAGCTTGGGCGGCTAAAACATTTTTATGCGAATAGATAGTGTCTAGCCAAAGTGTATTTTCCGCAGGATCAGTTAGTAACCCCAGATAGATTTCTAAAGGTCGAAACGTAGCTCCAACTGCACAGGCATTGGCAGTCAGTGTTTCCGTGGTGTAACGCTTCTCGATTGCATTTGCCAGGTCATTTACCAAGTCTGCCGGACAAAACGCTAGAATGTTTCCTCCGGTAGAATAAATCACCATCTCAGGCGTCAGGGCATCAATGAGATTGGGAAAATTAGCTTTTAACCAACCAGAATCCGACTCTTTGCTGTCAGAACGCAGCTTCTCACAGTAGATTTTTGCATCTTGGCACTGGGGGAAGCGGTTTGAAGTTTCGCCTTTGAAGAAAGCAGGGAGATCGATCAGATTAATGCGATCAAGAAGAGCCGAAGCACCACGTATTTCTTGCAAATCAGCAGACTCAAATACGTATTGCTTGATTTTCGTCGCACCACCATAAACCAGCCCAATCTTGTGTTCCCACAGCAGAGGGTAATCCTGGATGAAGGTCGCTAGATGAAACTGCTCTTTAAGAGAGTCGAAAGGGTTGTGCAGTGTTGCAGCAACATCATTAAGAGCCTGTATAACCTCATCTCCAGTGATATTGCTTTGCCAAGCAAGACAGCGCGCGATCGCCGCTATTATCTGCTGTGAACTAGGGCAACCTGTGTGATCCATAAAATGCAAATAAATCGAGCGGCGAAGTACAGTTTGGGTTTGCTGAAAGATTCAAACTTGCACAAAGCTAACGCTAATTTAGTGACTTTGCTCAGAGAATTAATCTTCTCTTTATGTCTAGCGTGATGCTGATAGGCGATCGCCCTTCAATCTTCCGTCAGTCTTTTAGAACACCCTGCTTATGAGAACCTACGATCCATTCACCCGCTTTTTATTGCGAGCAATGGCGTTGTATGCCTCGTGAGACATCACGCCGAGGGGAGTAATGCTGTCTTTCTGCCAACGGCAGAGCAAGCGATAGCGATAGCCGACAGGGATGCGCAGCAGAGTGCGGTCAAACTGAAACCGTTTTCCTCGAAGTTCTGTAGGCGAGGTGCCTTGTTCTAGGGCAGCGAGAATCAGCCGAGTTTTGATGGCAACAGGTTTGGGCAGATGAGCTAGAGGAATGGGATCTTTAAGAAACTGTTGCTGCCACTGCTGGTTTTCTGCTTGCCGCTGGGCTAGTGCCCGAAACCGGGCTGCAATCCGAGGACGTGAACGATGCCGTCGTTGCAACTGAGGCAAAGAGCGTCGTCGAGAGACTGTGCAGCGGTGACACCATCGACCATATCCGCGATGACCACACGGAAACCGTTTGCGCCATCTATGGCTTTTTCGAACCATATAACCTCCTTATCTAAACAGGATTGACCCAAGCGGCTGAGTTGTGGATCAGCCGATTCAAATCGCTCAATACCTCCTGATAGTGATGATGGAGTTCTTGTCCGGTTTCGGGATCGAGGTAATGACAAAGAACGGCGAATTCGAGCCAGACTTGGGTTGCGGCTGCTTTTGCCTCTGCGTGATTGAGACTCGCAACAAAGGCATTAGGATAGCGGCGACGGTGCCACGCTTGAGCAATGTCAATGCACAGGAGCCGCGTGACTTGGATGAGCGGCTGCGTTAGCAAAATCCGCTCGTTGTCAGGAAACGTGTGGCTTAGTTCAAAGACCTGCAAGGCACTTTCGAAAGCGGCTTGATAGACCTTCAGCTCTCGATAGCTGATTAAAAAAAGAGAGTTCGTCATCAAGATATCCCCTTGAATGCGTGATGTGGAATCGGGACAGCATCAGGCAATGAATACGGCATCATCAATCTGATAATCGGGCTGCACTCCCAGCACTTGCACGAGTTTGCGGTGACGGGGTGACATGGGATAGAAGCGAATTTGGTCTTCTTTGGGGTTGAGGTAGCGTTTCGTTTGGAGGCGACGGTTCAAAAACTCAAATTGATCCGGAGTGAGGGTGCATTCAAACACGGATTTTTGAATGCGCAGGCCGTAACCTTCGAGTAGTCGTGCCGTACGGTCTCTCCGTCGATCGTTGACGATGTCGTAGCAGACTAAATAGAACATGCGCGTTAGCTCTCCATCAGCAGCAACGGACGGTAGTCGAGCTGATCGCCCAGCAACGTGGCAATGTAATCTTGGACTTGCAGCTCAATGCAGTGGCGGTGGGTCGTTTCACCGACATGGAGATGATGCAGGGGAGTGGTCAAATGCTGATCCCACTGATGGATAAAGGTATCGAGAGCCGCAGGACTCAGAAACAACCCTTCTCCCATCCAGATGAAGTCGTCTGGGTCAATCTGTTGACTCGTCAGCAGGTGCAATACCAGCGAATCGACCAAAGGAAGTTGCAGCTCGGTCAAGAAGTCACAGACTAGGGGTGGTCGAAGGACTGAATCGCAGTGGAGTGCGGCCAAGTCTACATCTAAGCCTGAGGTTTGTAGAATTTGCTGAATGCGCTGGCTGAGCAGGGCGATGCCTAAGTTCGTTAGCCGCCGGATGGGAGAAAGACTTCGGCTGTAATGGCGGAACGCCTCAGGCAACAGGCGATGAGCTGCGGCATGGTAAAGAGAGTGTCCGGTTTCTTCATAGGTTTTGAGGGCAGGCAAGGAAGGGGCGCAAGGCAAATCATCCATCAGCCGCTGTAGCAGAAGCAGAACTTGCTGAATCGATGCACTGTTGGAGTTGGTTGCTGCGTGGCGTTGAAGAATGACCCGCGCATTGTGCAGTTTGGCCCGCACGAGGCTTTCAGCCGTATCGCGCACAAAGGATGCCTCGTGCGATCGCCCCAACTGAGCTTTCAGGTAAGTCGCAGGTTCGCTGGGCGGCTTCAGATATTCAACGCAGCGACCATTGGGCTCAAAATAGAGAACGGGGATGTCGAGGGAGAGAGCCAGGTTGACTGCTTTTTGTGCCCACTGCTGCTGGCCGAGAATAATGACTTGGCTGACGCGGTTGAGGGGCACGGCAAAACAAAAGCGCTGCTGCTGGAAGATTTGCAGTTGCTGAGACTGAATCTTGAGTTCGGTTTGCGGCTGTGCCACATAGATTGTCGTCATGAGAGCATTCCTCTTTTTATAGGACTAGAGTCGAAGAGGTTGATTGACGGGCAGTTGAACCAGTCTTCTTTCGACCTAAATCCATGCTCTCAAGGGCAGATCTGCGTATGGGCGTGAGTAAATCGGTTGAGTGTATGAGTTGAGGTATGAGTTTTTGGAAAAGGCAGAAGGCAGAAGGCAGAAGGCAGAAGGCAGAGGGCAGAGGGCAGAAAGAGCCTGCGTAGTTGGGTAAAGGACAGTGTCCGTAACCAACAGAGCGGAACGACGGGAGGTTCGCTAGTCCACAACGACATTGCAATCGATCTGCTGATAGCCCTTTGTCCTGATATGAGTAAGTATCCCAATCAGAATTGTTGGATCGAGGAGCCAAATTCAAGGAATATTGCTCTCTGGCTCCCCTTCTCCCAAAAATGGGAGAAGGGGCTTGGGGGATGAGGGCTAGCAGGGACTTCGTGATCGACTGAGTCTTGATGTCGAGTGCCCGCTCGCTATGATTTATGAATCGATCGCCTTCAACTCGCAGACAACTCGCAGGCAAAACGCAATCCTCTTCACCTCAGAGACTTTTGGATTGAAATGAGTTCGCAAGAGTTGAAAGGGTGTTTAAGACCATCCCGAAGAGGTGTGCAGAGGCAAGATCTTGATTTCGTGCAGAAATTGAACCAGAAAATCGTTACAATCAAGTCACAAAGGGGTGTTGCCTAGTTTCCTGTGTTAGGGTGTGCAATATAGAGTGAACCTTGAAAACCGCATTATTTCGTCGAACTATTCACAGCCCTTGTCACATCAGCGTTTCAGCCGATTTTTCCGTAGGCTTATTGACAAGGGAGTGCCGTTATTGACACCAAAAAATGAGGTGTACAAAAACGGCTTCTGAAACGCTTGCCTAGTATGCTTTTCAAACACCGAGGGTTAAAGCCCTCATCACCCCGAAAGGGGACGGAAACTTCTTGTACCGAACTGTGTCTTCGCGCAAGGTGAGCACGGTTAAAGCCCTCATCACCCCGAAAGGGGACGGAAACATATATTTAACGGGAGCATCTTCTGATAGCTCTAGTTAAAGCCCTCATCACCCCGAAAGGGGACGGAAACTGAATTCGATTTCCGCCGGCTCAGTTCCTTCAGGTTAAAGCCCTCATCACCCCGAAAGGGGACGGAAACTGACCAGAGATCACACCTAGCTTTGGAGTTCCTGAAGTTAAAGCCCTCATCACCCCGAAAGGGGACGGAAACCTCTGCTACCTCCCACCCCCAAAAATCGAGCGCACGTTAAAGCCCTCATCACCCCGAAAGGGGACGGAAACCTGCTCTAACCACCACCGCGAGTCTTCAACTTGCGGTTAAAGCCCTCATCACCCCGAAAGGGGACGGAAACCGGTGAGAGCATCCGAGCGCTAGTGTTGCCGAAATCGTTAAAGCCCTCATTACCCCGAAAGGGGACGGAAACAGAAATAAACAGTTAGCCGTCACCATCGCTACCGGTTAAAGCCCTCATTACCCCGAAAGGGGACGGAAACCTCAATTCAACCCCATGAATGAAATAGGGTGTGATGGTTAAAGCCCTCATTACCCCGAAAGGGGACGGAAACCAAAAGACTCACAGCATTATCTCTTTCAACTAGTTTGTTAAAGCCCTCATTACCCCGAAAGGGGACTTTGGAAAGGCAGAAGGTAGAAGGCAGAAGGCAGAAAGGGATGTGGGTAGAGGGGTGAGCAGTGTCGCGTTAGATGGATGGTGCTTGCTGTGTGGGCAATTGCATTGGTTGCTTGGCGATCGCCCTTATTCTTTGGCGATCGCGCTACTGCTTACGCTGCCTTTATTTCATCCTTCTGATTTCTGATTTCTGCCTTTTTCTAAAGACTGTAAGATAGAGGTAGATTCGGCAGCGTGAGGTAAATCATGACAGCGCAAGCTCCTCCCCAACATCAATCGCTCATGCTCCAGATCCCCAAGAACTTGTCTTTGCACGTCACGCGAGAGCAGTTTTCAGCTCTGGCCGCTGCAAATCGTGACCTCAGACTAGAACGCACAGCAACCGGACACCTCATTGTGAATCCTCCAACGGGCAGCGAATCGGGTCAGCGAAATGCGAAAATCATCACTCAACTGGGTATGTGGTGCGAAGCGAATGAGTTACTTGGGGAATACTTCGACTCATCGACTGGATTTGAGTTGCCCAATGGAGCAAACCGCTCACCTGATGCCGCTTGGATCTCAAGGGAACGGTGGGAATCTCTGACGCTAGAACAACGAAAAGGGTTTGCACCTCTTTGCCCTGATTTTGTTGTGGAACTGCGCTTGGAAACGGATAGTCTCAAGAATCTCCGTGCCAAGATGCAGGAATATATGGATAATGGTGCGCAGTTAGGGTGGCTGATTGACCCTCAAAATAAACAGGTAGAAATTTACCGTGCGGGTCAAGTCGCTGAGGTTCTAAACAATCCGAGTACGTTGTCAGGAGAACCGGTCTTGCCTGGGTTTACGTTGAGGCTGCAACGCATTTGGTCTTAGATTTAGTACAAACGTATAGCTGCCTTGGAGAGGCGATCGCAGTTTGGGACGAAGGCGATCGCCCTGATTGCTAATGCTGCCTTTATCTCATCTTTCTGCCCTCTGCCTTTTTTCTCGCCTTCTTTCCCTACTGGTTATGATGAAAAGACACTCTCAAGCAGAACTCGCTTATGGTGTCTCCATTTCCTGGGATGAATCCTTATCTCGAAAATCCTGAATTGTGGCCGTCGGTACACAGTCGTTTGATTGTGGCGATCGCCGATGCATTGGTCGAGCATCTCAGTGAAGCGTATCGAGTTGAAATTGAGAAACGAACCTATTTCAGCAGCGATGATGAGAGTCTATTAGTCGGGTTGCCCGATGTGGCGATTTCTGCGAAAAGCGGCGCTAACGCCACTCGCCAAACGACACCTCCCTCGCAAGGAGCTACGGCAACGCTCTCTCCTATTCAGCCTCAAAAAGTGACGCTTCCAGTTTCAGAAGAAGTGAGTGAGCGATATTTAGAAATTCGTGAAGTTGCAACAGGGCGTGTTGTAACGGTGATTGAGTTGCTGTCGCCCAAGAACAAACGGTCTGGGGAAGGTCGCATTGCCTATGGGCGTAAACGTAACCAGATTTTGTCGAGCGCGACTCACTTCGTTGAAATTGATTTGCTTCGAAGTGGCTATCCCTTTCCGATGGATAGCTCGGCTTTAGGAGACTACCGTATTTTGATTAGCCGCAGTGACCATCGCCCCACGGCTGACCTCTATGCATTCACGCTGTCTCAAGCCATGCCTGCGATTCCCATTCCCCTCTTGCCGGGAGAGCTTGAACCGATGTTGGAGCTACAGCCGTTGCTTCATTATGTTTACGATAAGGGGCGATATAATTTGGCGATTGATTACGAGAGGCCGCCCGTTCCCCCGATCGCATCAGAATCAAACCGTTGACCCCAGCCAGGGGCGATCGCCCTGGTTGAGGGGAAGCTGTGGAACTGTCGGCAGCTTTTGCTGAAGCTCAATCGACAGCGACAGTCTGAGCCGCTCAGCGAGACCACCAAAGGGATTGAGCGCGATTTGCGAGCGATCGCCCAACTATCACCCGAGATCGAACACTTAGACCAACTCCGAGGCTATGAGGGAGCTGCCGCTGCGCGATATTTTCCAGCCTTGGGACATTTGATTTTGCATCCTGATTTTTCGCTGACTCAGAGAACTCGGCGTCCTCCGACTGATCCGATCAACTCGTTGCTCAGCTTTGGCTACACCCTGCTGTTCAACAATGTGTTGAGTCTGTTGCGTGTCGAGGGCTTCAATCCTTATCTCGGTAATCTGCATCGCTCAGATCGAGCAGAGCCTCATCTCGCCTCGGATTTGGTGGAAGAATGGCGATCGCCTATCGTCGATACGTTGATGCTGAAGCTGGTCAATCAGCGCATCTTCAATGCCGATGATTTTCTTGCACCCAACGAGCAGGGCGGGGTGTATCTCACCGATGCGGCTCGGCGTCGATTTTTGGCAGAGTTTGAAACGCGCATCACGACAAAGGTTAAGCATCCCGATGCGCAGAAGCCTGTTACCTATCGTCATGCGATCGTGCTTCAGATTCGACGCTATAAGCGATGGCTTTTAGACGATGTGCCTTACCAATCGTTTCGGAGAGCAACATGAGAACGGCACTCTCCAATCCCGTAACAAAACGCTATCCAAAATCTAAAATCTAAAATCCAAAATTCAAGTGCTGGAGCAAGCCAATGCTAACCCTTGTGGTCTATGACATTGCGGATAATCGTCGTCGTTATAAGCTGTCTAAGCTTTTGGAGGGCTATGGTCGTCGGGTGCAGGAGAGTGTGTTTGAGTGCTTCTTAGATTTGGAGGAAATGAAGCGGCTCTATCAAAAAGTCGCGTTTCGGATTAAGCCGGAGGAAGATAATGTGAGGTTTTACTGGATTTCAGCGAGGGCAATGACCCAAACGCTGACTTTGGGCAGTCCCAAGCCAGAGCCGCCGCCATCGGCGTATATTTTTTGACGGGCGAAATGAAGAAATAGAGAAGAAGCTAGACGATGCCAGAGTTTGTCGCTAGGCTGTAGGCACGAACTTTGAATTCCACGCAGGTGGCCCGAACCTTGAAAACCGCATAGTTTCGTTGACCTCCGTGGATGCGGCTCTGGGCATGGCATTGAGCTGCTGAAGGAGATCAAAAATTGTCAATAAAATCCGTTTATTGACAGTAAGGTGGGGGCTCCGTGGTTTTAGGCTCTGGAGAGCAGTCTCTATAAGGGCTCTGAAGCGAAGGGTTTCATCACCATTTCCCCGCAAGGGGACGGAAACGTCATGCAGTGGAAGGTTAGCTGACGCATGAGGCTTGACTGTTTCATCACCATTTCCCCGCAAGGGGACGGAAACGCCATTAGCTCTAAGGTTTCAAGGCCGTCGATAATTTCATCAAGTTTCATCACCATTTCCCCGCAAGGGGACGGAAACAGTTTCGTCTTAACCTGCTGCATGAAATCTTCTTGATGCGGGTTTCATCACCATTTCCCCGCAAGGGGACGGAAACTGGGGTATAAGGATGACCTAACCGACGATTCCTTTTGTGTTTCATCACCATTTCCCCGCAAGGGGACGGAAACTTGCTGTTTCTGGTATAACCGGGGCTGCTGGGGATTTCGGTGTTTCATCACCATTTCCCCGCAAGGGGACGGAAACCCCGCTGACCCCAGTCGATGCCGACGACATCAGCTTCGCCAAGCATCTCTTCAGTTTCATCACCATTTCCCCGCAAGGGGACGGAAACTTACGGTCAGGCGATCGCCCGACACCGACCTGGAGTGGGACGGGTTAGTTTCATCACCATTTCCCCGCAAGGGGACGGAAACATAAAAGAAAGGAAATGTATAAAAGGAGCAATAGGACAATGTTTCATCACCATTTCCCCGCAAGGGGACGGAAACAATTCGGTCACTGATGGCGATCGCATTGAGAGGGTCATCGGTTTCATCACCATTTCCCCGCAAGGGGACGGAAACTTGCTTCGCTTTGCCCCCATACCACCACGACTTCTCCCATGTTTCATCACCATTTCCCCGCAAGGGGACGGAAACCCAAATCTGGCTAGAGCCGTTGATGTTGCACTTCCTAGTTTCATTACCATTTCCCCGCAAGGGGACGGAAACGATAACTCTTTGCTTTTCTGTCGGTAGAACTTTGTGCACTTCCTAGTTTCATTACCATTTCCCCGCAAGGGGACGGAAACTTTCGATGAGTGGTCTAAGCTCTTGCTTATTGTAATCCACTGTTTCATTACCATTTCCCCGCAAGGGGACGGAAACAGCTTTACAGCCCCTTGCAGGGCCTTCCATTTATTCCAGTCGAGTTTCATTACCATTTCCCCGCAAGAGGACGGAAACAATGTAGCCCAAGATTTCTTGAGCCCC
This sequence comes from Elainellaceae cyanobacterium, assembly GCA_049647405.1. Classification (GTDB taxonomy): domain Bacteria; phylum Cyanobacteriota; class Cyanobacteriia; order CAKZMO01; family CAKZMO01; genus CAKZMO01. The sequence continues at coordinate 24,293 of JBARXP010000101.1, forward strand.
CTCCTCACCCAGGTTTCATTACCATTTCCCCGCAAGGGGACGGAAACCCTCGTGCGTCGCCTGCCATTCTTTCAAGAGAGCTGCCCCTCCGTTTCATTACCATTTCCCCGCAAGGGGACGGAAACGATGTTATGCCCTAGACCCTTAAGCAGTTTAGGTTCTGGTTTCATTACCATTTCCCCGCAAGGGGACGGAAACCATCAAAAAACACTAACTCAGTTAGAGTGTACTTCTCTAATAGTTTCATTACCATTTCCCCGCAAGGGGACGGAAACTTTGACAGCTACTGAATATGAGCGACATGGGTAAGCCGTAGTTTCATTACCATTTCCCCGCAAGGGGACGGAAACATTACGCCGCCGTACTCGATTCCCGATGTCCGCGCCTTTTTTAGTGCAGGTTTCATTACCATTTCCCCGCAAGGGGACGGAAACTAGGGACGAGCTACCGGGGCAGCCCTATCCATCGTGGCTCGCCCCAGTTTCATTACCATTTCCCCGCAAGGGGACGGAAACATTCCCATTGCTCGGCGATCGCCGGGATCTCCTCATGGTCTCCAGCTGATGTTTCATTACCATTTCCCCGCAAGGGGACGGAAACCTACAAAAAGTGTTATGGACGGCGACTTTGTTCCGGCCACGTATCAAGAATGGTTTCATTACCATTTCCCCGCAAGGGGACGGAAACTTGGGCTGGAGACAATGGCGGCGGCTCCAATCTTACTATCTGATGTGTTTCATCACCATTTCCCCGCAAGGGGACGGAAACAGAAAATCTAGGTCGTTCGTCATTGTCAGATTCCTTTGTTTGGTTTCATCACCATTTCCCCGCAAGGGGACTTTGGAAAGGCAGAAGGCAGAAGACAGAAGGCAGAAGGCAGAAGGCAGAAGGCAGAAAAAGGATATCGACGGAGATTAGAAGGTGTCGCGTTGGATGAATGTGTTTGTTGCGTTGTGTGGGCGATCGCAGCTTGATATGGAAGTAGGCGATCGCGAGAGTAGTCAATTATAGGCAAAGGGCGATCGCCGGAAGATATTTGCGACGCACTATATCACGAGGAATCCGCTCCAAAATACGCGGAGTTAAAGCATCACGGGCGATCGCCGCTTGTTCTTGCACTGTGCTGATGAGTACTCCATCGGCTTCAGGAGTGCTTTGGACATCAACCTGTTCCGCCTCGCTCGTTCCGTCTCCTGCATCGGCATCATCTTCTAAGTGAGGACTCGCTACCACCTCACTCCAATCAAGATCTAAAGCATGACAAATTTCCATAAACAGCAGCCGATCTACAGGCTTGCCGTTGAAAAACTTGCTCACCGTAGACCAGGAAGCAATGCCTAACTCATTGGCGATCGCCTTTTGAGTCAAGTTCTTGCGGAGCAAAGCTCGCTTTGCCCGTGCAATGCCCTGATCAGAAGTGCGTAGCGATCGCCCAGCCATAGGATTTTGGAGGGTAGATTTTGGATTTTGGACAGCGACAGGTGCTATGGCGTCGATTCTAACCTTATAGCCCCCTCCGCTCCCCAAAATTGAGGGGAACCGATCTAAAGTCCCCCAGAATTGGGGGATTTAGGGGGCCGCACCGACCACATTGCCCCCCTCCGCTCCCCAAAAGTTTCGGGGGGAACCGATCTAAAGTCCCCCAAAATTGGGAGATTTAGGGGGCTACACCTTCCGCATTGCCCCCCTCCGCCCCCCAAAATTGAGGGGAACCTGTCTGAAGTCCCCCAGAATTGGGGGATTTAGGGGGCTACATCTTTCACATTGCCCCCCTCCGCTCCCCAAAAGTTTTGGAGAGAACCTATCTAAAGTCCCCCAGAATTGAGGGATTTAAGGGGCTATACTTCCGCATTGCCCCCCTCCGCCCCCCAACTTTGGGGGGAACCTATCTCTACTATCTTGATAATTTGCGTTAGAACAGACGACAAATTCTCCAAAACCTCTTCATTCTTAAATCTCACGACCTTATATCCAAACGCTTGGAGATGGTCTGTCCGAGCACCGTCATAAGCTTTTTGTTGGTTGTGAATTGCTCCATCAATCTCAATGATTAACTTGTGAGCTGGACAATAGAAATCAACAATAAATCGTCCCACAGGATGCTGACAGCGAAATTTAAGACCTGATAGTTGACGCTGCTTTAATGCGCTCCATAACTTAGCTTCGGCAGGTGTCAAATTTTGTCTCAGGCGACGAGCTGCCTGCTCAATTTCCCGTGTAGTCCCTCGAATCCTGGGAGAATCTTTCGGCATCTGTAAAACAGCATGAACAGTTTCACTAAAAGTGCCCAAGAAAGTCTGGCCTTTTTCCAAAGAAATTTAAGAACCTATCTGGAGTCCCCCAGAATTGGGGGATTTAGGGGGCCGCACTTTCTG
>JBARXP010000102.1:0-10512 GCA_049647405.1 Elainellaceae cyanobacterium
AGGCGATCGCCACATCCCCCCTATCTCCAGAACTCAAAACAGCTCTTTCAACATTCCACTTCTACTACCCTAGCGCTACCCTCGTCGCAGAGCTAGTCACCCCCCCTCACGAACAGTATATTGTTCGCGCAGTCGTCAGCCTACACGGACAGGCTATTGGCTCAGCCATGGCAACCGCAGAGCAGATTGAAACTGCCGAAGATAGAGCAAAATATCGCGCAATTATGGCGCTGCTGGCCCAGCATCACCGAGAAGTCCCGAGTCTGCCATCTCCTCAAGCCAAAAATTCTGACTCGTCGCCCTCAACTTTTGCACTCGCTCAACCGACTCAAGATGGCATCAGCCCTATTCCACAACCAACCTTCCAAAATTCGTTCGAGACGCCGCCCGCTGTCCAGCCAAGCCAGCAGCTTGACGAGTTTCCCTTACCTCAGCCTTCTTCCTTAGGCTCCACGTCCGGGAATGGTTCAGCCATTCCGCCAGCAGCAGCGGCTATAAATTCAAGTCTTGCGGCAGAAAAAATGGAACCCTCTGCCACACCGTTGGAATCGGTGCCATTGCCGTCTCAGCCAGAGAAGAGCGATCGCCCCTTATCTCAGTCAACGCCGCCTCTAGAGCCTCTAGATATATCAGACGACTCAGATAGACCGATCGATCTGATTCAGGAAGACGAGATGCCTGCGATTAACCTGGCAGAAGACTATCTTCTAGACCCCGGTATACCTGCCGAAGAGTCTGGGCAGTTATCTCCATCGAAGACCCGGCCTGAAGCAAAACCCAAGCCTGAACCTGAAGCCTCTCAGGCAAAGTCAAAAAAACGGTCGTTTACGCCAAAAATCTCAACCCCACCGACTGAATCGCCCACCTCTGTTCCTTCGTCTCTCCCCGATGCATCACTTTCACGCGATCTATCTGACATCATTGCTAAGACCAGTGTGGAGCTAAAACGACTCGGCTGGACTAACAGCCAAGGCCGCGACCACCTTCAGAAAGTGTATGGCAAGCGATCGCGCCAGCAGCTCACCGACCCAGAACTCATCGATTTCCTCGAACATCTCGAACGCCAGCCTTCGCCAACATTCAGACCTGACGAATAAAAAGGGTAAGCAGAAAAGAAAGCTCACCGAGATGGGAAGACCCGCAGATCACCGATTAGGATCACAGCGGGTCTCATGACTGAGAGAGCAAGTCGAAGGAGAAGTAGCCTAAGACGGCACAACCATCGGACGACTCCCTGCTGCGTGGCGATCGATCACCTGATCAACCAAGCCATAGTCTACGGCTTCATGGGCAGACATAAAGAAATCGCGTTCTGTATCTTCCTCAATTCGCTCGATGGGCTGACCTGTATGATTGGCTAGCCACTCGTTCAGCTTTTGTTTGTGGTAAAGAATTTCTCGTGCTTGAATTTCAATGTCAGCAGCTTGGCCTTGGGCACCCCCCAGAGGCTGATGAATCATAATTCGTGAGTTGGGCAAGCTCATGCGCTTTCCCTTGGTTCCTGCACTCAAGAGAAACGCTCCCATGCTCGCAGCCAACCCCACGCAAATCGTACACACATCAGGGCGAATATGATTCATCGTGTCAAAAATGCCCAGCCCTGCAACGACAGAACCGCCAGGTGAGTTGACATACAGGTAAATGTCTTGCTCAGGATCTTCTGCTTCCAGAAACAGCATCTGTGCCACGATAAGATTGGCTACATCAGAATCGATAGGCTGCCCTAAAAACACGATGCGCTCGCGCAAAAGCCGAGAATAAATATCAAAAGCACGTTCACCGCGCCCAGATTGCTCAATAACTGTTGGGATCATGACTTCAGAACATCCTAATTGTCTCTCCCTAGATTCTACCGAAATGTACAACAACTGGTTGTCGGCTCATGATTCAGATCCCAGACGTAGCTCTAGACGACTAGCATCGCTACGCAACTCATACGCAAACTCGCCGAGAACAGGTCACTTTCTTCAAAGAAAATCAAAATAGCGATCCCGTCTCATGAGCAGCTCGCCATGCGCCCTGCTAAGCGTCACGACTTCTTAACCTGTAGTCATTCGTCTGTAGTCAACAGAAGCCCAGATACTTTCTCAAGAAGCCCGAGAACAAGAGCGTTCCCTGGAGATATGGGGTGAGTGGAGTTCAGCTCGACGGGCGATCGCACCTCCATCGCATTCAGCTCCTCCATCATTTTTTTGAACTAGGTTTTGAGCTAGGTTTTAGACTAGGTGCCGACTCGCTCTTGCAAATGGTCAGGCATGTAAGCGCGATCGCCCAACCGCCGCAACAGTGGCCCATGCGCATCAAACTGCACCGAACTCAACGACCCCGCCGGACAGTCAATGCGATCGCGATAACGGCCCAAATCGATTCCCAGAAGCTGGCACAAGATAATCCGAATCGTTGTCTTGTGAGAGACCACCAATACTGGCCCATCCGTACAGATATCCTCAATCTCGGCAATCACGGGCATGGCACGATTTGCCACCTGTAATGCCGTCTCTCCGCCACCAGTGGGCGCATTCCAAGCAGGCTCAGTCATCCAGCGGATGTAATCTTCTAAGTAATTCGACTTCACGGCGTCGCGGGTCTTCTCTTCCCAGTCGCCAAAGTTCATCTCCCGGAGACCTTCTCGAATCTGCATCTCCAACCCTGTTGCCTTGCATAGCGGCGTTGCTGTCTCGATCGTGCGCTTCATTGGGCTGACAAAAATAGCCTGCCAGGGAATGTGAGCATAAGCTTGGGCAAACGCTTCTGCCATCTCTCGCCCCTGCTCCGTTAAATCTAAATCGAGTTGACCACAAAACCCCCCGCTCAAGCTGAACGAAGTCTCTCCATGACGCAAAAAATACACCTGTAGCCCCATCGCTCGTCAGCTCCCGAAGGTTGTCTTCTGAATTGTCTCAGGTCATTGCTTCAGAGCATTCATTCGGGAGGTATAGTTACTGCCACCGACTAATGCTGCTACCGACTAATACTGCCACCGACTAACCGACTGCGTGAATAAGCCCCAGATAATAGGCAGACTGCTCGGATCGCGCGTCGGACGGTTGCCCCGTCAGGTAAAGGCGTTCAGACCATTGAATGATGCTGCCATCGGCACGGTAGACATCAGCCTTCGCTTCAAAACGTGACGGCTGTTCGCAGATGGTCTCGACCAGGGTCAGCCATTGCTCAGGATCGACATATAAAGATTGGGGCGTATTTTCTAACTTTTCTACCATGTCGGCACCTGATGCATAGCCCAGCAGTGAAGCGATCGCCGGATTAACCTGGCGATAGGTGCCATCGATATTGAGCTGATACATGCCCTGATTTCCCTGCTCAAAGAGTGTTTGATAAGCCCCGTCTGCGCGATCGCCCCGTTCTGTTGCGATCGCGACGTGTTGCGTCAGCGACTGGAGCCGGATCTGAGTGCCGACCCGAGCAATCACTTCTTCAAACTGAAACGGTTTTGAAATATAGTCTACGCCGCCAACGGTGTAAGCTCTGACTCGATCTAACACGTCGTCTAAGGCGCTAACAAAGATCACCGGAATCGCCGCCGTTGCAGGATCAGCCTTGAGAGCTTGACACACCTCATACCCACTGAGCTGAGGCATATTGATGTCTAAAATCACCAAATCGGGCGGTGACGTTTTGGCGGCGGTCAACGCCATGTGGCCATTCAGCACTTTGCGTACCTGATAGCCTTGCTCTGTCAGAATGTTCGCAAGAAACCGAAGATTATCAATGGAGTCATCAACAATCAAAATCTTAGAAAAATTTTTCGCGAGAGAAGTCACGGCTTTATTCAACATGAATTACTCTTCACGTATTACTTTACTGCTCTGATTTAACTTTTTTATCACCAAAAACTAATTAGGGCAGACCTTACGCACAACTCGCCTAAACCTCAATAGACTCGTTGAAATGGTGGGCACGGCGCGCTCACCATTTCAACAAAATGTGTAGTTTATATTTTTCAGTTTCTTGCACGATTTAAGAAGATGCTTCTCCAGAGATTGATGAGGCAGCCGCAGAGGACGAGTCTTGTTCTCTGTGATGTGCTGCTTGAGCATCGGGTTTGGGCATCGACTCAGGGGGTTGCGCTGCTATAGCTGAAGACTTCGAAACATCTTGCACCCGCAACGTTAGGCCAGCGGCGATCGCCATAAACACACCGCCTAGCACCACCGCAATCAGACGGTTGTCTCTCAACAGGTTTTGCATAATCCAGCCCAGCCCCAGAGAAGCAAACACTTCTGGCAGCACGATAAAAAAGTTGAAGATACCCATGTAGATGCCGCTCTTTTCTGGCGGCAGAGAACCCACCAAAATGGCATAGGGCATGGCCAGAAGACTCGCCCAAGCGATTCCCACACCGACCATTGACGCCAATACCCAATATTTGTTGGAGACGACCAGCAGAGAAATCAGGCCAGCCGATCCGCATAGCAATGAAATCATGTGAGCATGCTTGCGGCTGGTGGCTTTAACGAGCTTAGGCAATAGGAATGAAAACCCGACACAGACGACGTTATACGCCGCGATGCAAACTCCTGCCCATTCAATCCCCTCGGTGTAGAGTCGAGTCCCTTCGTTGACCGCGCCAAAAACATTGTGGGCGATCGCCGGAGGAAAGTAGAGGAACATGCAGTACATGCCGAGCCAGCTAAAGCACTGTACCCAGGCGAGCTGTCCCATAGTGGGAGGCATCTCTTTCCATGCGGTAATAATCTCTTGGAGGGTGCCGACTACACCTAAGCGCTCTTTTTGCTGCTGCCGAAAAGCCTCCATATCCTCAGGGGGATGTTCTTCGGTTGTGACGACCGTCCAGACTACGGTACTGAGAAAGGCGATCGCCCCAACATAAAAGGAAATTTCTACCGACAGTGGCACAGAGGTGTTTGCCCCTTTGCCGACCAGCTTAAACACATGGCTCAAGACCCAAGGCAGCGCCGATGCGGTAATCGCGCCCAGCCCGATCACCAAGCTTTGGATGGCGAAGGCACGGGTGCGCTGGTTGGCAGGCACCAGATCTCCAACAAAAGCTCGAAACGGCTCCATGCTAATGTTGGCTGAGGTGTCGAGGAGCCAGAGCATTCCGGTCGCCATCCACAGGTTGGCAGAGTTGGGCATCCCAATTAATGCAATAGAGCTGAAGATGGCCCCCACCAGAAAATAGGGTCGGCGGCGGCCTAAAAAGCCCCAGGTGTTGTCGCTTAGGTTGCCAATAATCGGCTGCACAACCAGCCCAGTCAAGGGGGCAGCTAGCCACAAAATCGGGATTTGGTGAGCATCAGCGCCCAGGTACTCAAAGATCGCACTCGTATTCGCCATCTGTAAACCCCAGCCAAACTGGATGCCCAGAAAGCCAAAACTCATGTTCCAGAGTTGCCAGAAGGTGAGTCGTTTTTGTTGCATGGTGCCTGTTGTGCGGGTCTGATCAAATGTGTTGCGGCAAAACGTCCTACAGCAGGTCGTCACCTATATTCTGATTTGAGATCTCGCTCCATCAAAGCTTCAACGGCTTGTTGAGGGGTAATCTTGCCGTTGAGCAAGCGATACACCTGACTCGCAATCGGCACAAGAATCTGTTCTCGATCGGCCAGATGAATGAGGACATTGGCAGTATTAACCCCTTCAGCCGTGCCTTGCAGCTCATTCAAAATAGTGTCTAGCGTCTTGCCCTGGGCTAGACCATAGCCAACGCGGTAGTTGCGGCTTAAGGAACTACTACAGGTGGCTAGCATGTCGCCCAACCCAGACAATCCGAAAAACGTTTCGGGCTGGCCTCCCAACTGGGTGCCGATGCGAATCACTTCTGTCAAGGCCCGAGTCATCAGAGCCGACTTGGCATTGGTGCCCAAGCTGAGGCCGTCACATACGCCGACGGCGATCGCAATTACATTTTTCAGCGTTCCACCCAGCTCAGTACCGAGGGGATCGGTGTTGGTATAAACGCGAAATGAGTCTGAGGCAAAGATGGTTTGTACTTTTTCTGCTGCCGATTCATCTTCGCAAGCCACCACCGTCGCAGCCGGGAGCCCCTGATCGATTTCTTTCGACAAGTTAGGCCCAGACAACACGGCGACAGGGTGATTGGGAAAGGTGGCTTGCCAGATTTGAGACGGAGTCCGCAGTGATTTGGGATCGAGTCCCTTCGTGGCCGTCACAAAAATGACATGAGATGGGATCTGAATAGCTCGCAGCCGCTCCGACAACTCCTCCACGCCTTTCATCGAAATGGCTGACACCACGACATCAGCTGCGGCGATCGCCACTCCTAGATCATCGCCTCGGCGGTGAGACCAGGTGTTGACCCGATGCCCCGCTTTCGTCGCTAGACTAGCCAGGGTCGTGCCCCAGGCTCCAGTACCCAAAAGGGTTACCGTGGCAACGGGTTGCTCTCGATCGAGAGCCTGGGGCATGGACAGTTGAACCATAGGAGAGGTCTGGAGTGGAGGGAGATAGAAGAGGCTGAAGACGACTGGCGCTGAGCCTCCTCAAACCGCAGCAAGGTGATTTAAGACACCCCTGCGGAAACCGCTGCGTTTTCTACCGCAGCAGGGGCGATCGCATAATCGGGCTGGCAGTTGTCTTCGACGTAGGTGCGATATTGGGCAATCTGGCGATCGCACTCTTCCTGGCTCCAGCCACAGTGACGAGACAGCGCCTCTACAATACTGGGCAGTGCATCGTAGCCATAGTTGGCATGCATACACAGCGTTGTGCGGCGACGGCAGATATCCACTAGGGTATGGGCCATTTCTGACTGCACGGCGTAGACGGCCTGAGCCTTGATGTCAGGGCGGTAGGAGACAATCCGCTCAGCTAAGTCAGGGTTCTCATCGGTCAATGAGAGCACGTTGATGGTTTTCGAGCCGTAAATTGAGAAGAGATGGGCGATCAGACGAATGGAGAAGCGATCGCCATACTTATCGACCACAGCTTTTGTCGCCGGATCGGTCGCCGTAATTGCGCCAGGAAACGGAGTCTTACGCGTTTTGCAGTCTGGAGCCTTGCGTCCCATCTTTTTGTAAGCCGCATCGACCATTTCTTCACCCACCTGGCGAAACGTGGTCAGCTTGCCGCCAATCAGGGAAATCATATTGTCCACCCCTTCTTGAGCATGGTCGAAGAGGATGTGACTGCGGGTGATGCTTCCAGGCTTTTTGCCTTCGGCGTAAGGAAGAGGCCGCACCCCCGAATAGGTGAACTTAACATCATCACGGGTGATCCGTGCCGACGGGAAGATGCGATTGGTTTCGGCGATCAGGTAATCGACCTCATCGTCACTGGCCTTGATCTGGTTGAGATCTCCGGTATACCGCAAGTCTGTGGTGCCGACGAGATAGAGGCCGAGCCAGGGCACGATGAAGAAAGGACGATTGTCGGCTTTGGCTTCGACGTAAAATGCCGTGTCGGGAGCCCCAGGGAACGACTCAATGACGATGTGGCTGCCCTTGGTGCCGCCAATCTTGCGAGTTGTGCCGATGGCGTCGGGCTGGCCTAGGCCACAGACCTTATCGACCCAAGGGCCACTGGTATTGATCACAACTGCTTTAGAGCTAGCCTTAACATCAAAGGTCTCGCCTGTCAGTTCGTCGCGGCATGAGAAATGAGTGATGCGATCGCCCTCTCGGTGAAGCTGGGTCACCTTCACATAGTTGAGCATGGTCGCTCCAGCATTTTGAGCAGACACCACGTTTTCGAGGCAGAGACGCTCAGCATGTTCGGCCTGACCGTCATAGTATTGGGCACCGCCCGTGAGCTGCTCAGGGTTCACGGCTCGAAAAAGCTGCTTGAGTTTTGGCTTCGGCAACATCCGGTGTGAGGGCAGGGTTTTGTCATAGCTAAGGATATCGTACAAAATCATCCCCGCCTTGATTTCCCAGTAGCTGCGGGAGCCATACTCGTAGATGGGAATGGTGAGCTGTATCGGCTGCACCAGGTGGGGGGCAGTCTTCAGCAAGATTTCGCGCTCTCTCAGCGACTCTCGCACCAGATTAAACTCAAACGACTCCAGATATCGCAGCCCCCCATGCACGAGTCGGGTAGACCAGCTTGTGGTGCCGCTGGCAAAGTCGTTTTTTTCAATCAGAATAGTGCGTAATCCGCGTAGGGCCGCGTCTCTGGCGACGCCAGCTCCGTTAATGCCACCGCCAATAATCAGGAGGTCATATTCGGATGCTTGAATTTCTGAAAAATTTCTCATATCTGGGAGGGTTCAGTATAGTTCTCTTCCTTTGCAACTATCCTAACTGCTACAACAGGGTCTGGCAGTGGGGCAGCAGCGCCAGCGTCGTCTTCAGACACAGACTAAAAATAGCGCGATCGCCCGCATAGTGGGCGATCGCGCCGATTGGGAAAACTAAACGGGGGTCAGCTCCCTCATGATTTCTTCATTGCCTGCGGCTTGAGCTTCGCGGAACAGGTGGTTGGCCCACTGCTGCACGTCATAGCGCTTGATCGCCTGATACATGCGCGTCATCCGCTGTTTCTTCTCTTCTTCCGACATCGACAGAGCCAAATCAATCGACTCGTCCATGCGGCTGGAAGAATAGGGATTCGTCAAGATCGCATCGGGTAGCTCCACCGCCGATCCGGTGAACTCCGAGAGAACCAACATGCCATCCTTGCCTTCGTGAGCCACGACATATTCTTTAGCGACCAGGTTTAACCCATCTCGCAATGGAGTAATCCAGGCGATATCCGCTGCTTTGAAGAAGGCAATCAGCTCCTCAAACGGAATAGACTTCGTAAACAGAATAATCGGTGTCCAGTTGAGCTTGGCAAAGCGACCGTTGATCTTTCCGGCCAGTTGCTCGATCTGGCTTTGGGCTGTTTTATACACCCGCATTCCTGATGCCGGAGTTACCGCCGTGGTGATCAGGTTAATCTTGCCGTGCAGATCGGGACGACGCTCTAGCAGACGCTCGTAGGCCCACAGCATCTCGCGGTTGCCTTTGACATAGTCCACCCGTCCGGCAGACATGATCAGCGTGTTGCCCCCGATGTCTTCGCGAATCTTGGCGATGCGAGTCTGGGTTTCTGGCTTTTCTAAGATAGAGTGAATCAGCGCCGGGTTGGTGCCCACAGGAAACGCATCTAAGTAAACGTTGCGATCGCCATACTTGATGCAGGTGGTCAGTTCAGGCTCAGCCAGAGCCGTGCCCACTGCGGTAAAGGCCGGGTCAACAGGGCCACGCTTGACAATCTCAATGGTGCGGGCGCTACGAGCAGCCTGAACAAAGTTTTCCACATAGCGGGGAATGTGGAAGCCACACAGGTCGCAACACAGCAGGCTGTCGATAATACTTTCACGCCAGGGCAAGACATTGAAGATATCCGCTGCCGGGAATGGGGTGTGGTGGAAAAAGGCAATCTTGACATTCGGCATTTTCTGACGAATGTAGTAGGGCGTTAGCCACAGATTGTAGTCATGAATCCAGATGAGAGCGTCGTCAGCAGCTTCTTGGCAAGCGGCCTCTGCAAACATCTCATTGATGTGCTGAAAATTTTCCCAATCAGAAGAGTCGTAGGTAAACTGCCAAGGAAAAGAGTGCAAAATCGGCCAAAACGCTTCTTTAGAGGTGATGTGGTAGAAGTTCTTAACCTGTTCAGCGGTGAGCGGAATCCGCCGCACAACCGTATTTTTGCTACCCCCATCTTCAGTAACACCGTCCATGGTGACGCGCTCTTCAAAATTCACCTGTTGCTTCGCTGTCACCTGCTTCCACGCGACCCAAGTACCGCTTTCTGCATTCAAAAAGAAGCTTTTCAGCGTCGGCACAATACCGTTTGGACTCTTCTTCTCGCGGTAAAACGTTTTGCCGTTTTCGACGACCTCATCATAGGGTTCACGGTGATAAAGAATAACGAGTGATGATTTCATATCACTGCCTCCTGGCGTAGTTAAGACGTTTGCTGGATGGGGCATTTAGCCCACTTCTGATCAATATGAAAAGTGAGCTCACGCTAATGTCTCATCCCGCTGCTCAAGAGACAGCGGAATCTGTCGAATGATTTGAAGAGGAGTGTATCACTATCTACTCTCCGGCCATCGGCACCCTGAACATTCCAGCCTTGAAACCAAAAAGACAGCGACGGAATAGCCTTAGAGACTCCCGCGCTGCCCAATTTGATTTGCTGAATTGATGACATTGATGTCCGTAACCTTCTGCTTTGCTGCTTGAACTTTAAGCGATGTTGCTTTTTATTAATCAAGCTTCATACTGCGTGAGTCGATGAATTTAGTCATCCACCCTTGGTTTGATTTTTGATAATCTTAGCTTACCGAATAGTCTCCCAATAAGATACTTGGTCTAACCCTCGAAAATGCTTTTAGAAAAAGACATTGAGACTAATTTCTGTTGTTTACGAAGTTTATCAGGCCGTCATGACATATAAGCGATCGCAATCTTTGAGCACTCCTACAGCTCGATGGTCAGTGGCTTCACTGGCGCTACTCTCTGCTTTTGTCTCGGGCTGTAATCCTGAGACAGCCGGAGGCGACAGTGCCAGCTCTGA
>JBARXP010000103.1:0-14327 GCA_049647405.1 Elainellaceae cyanobacterium
GGCCTGTTAACTTGCGAGCGGCATCCTTAAGGGTTGCTTTGATGGGGTCGCTGAGCATTGTTTGTGAGAAGGCATCGACATCCCTTCCACTCTGACAGGTATCCTTTTTGTGTGCAAGTCCCTAAGCTGACTACAGCGATACAATCTCAGGACTCACGATCTCAGCCTCCCCAAGGGCAGCATATTTCAGTTCATGATTCCTGTTGAGCTAGATGTTGAACCGTATGATGATTCAGATGATTCAATTGACTGCCTTTCGTAGCATGTGATAGAGCCTATGTCGAGCACCTCTCAGTATCAAATTTTGATCGTCGATGACCATCACGACAATCGGAGGCTGTTGCGGCACATGATGGAAAAATTAGTAGATGCTAAGGTCTGGGAAGCCACCAATGGCAACGAAGCGATTCATCTATGGCGGCAATGGCGTCCTCAACTGATTTGGATGGATTTGCAGATGCCTGAAGTGAGCGGATATGAAGCGACTCGCAGCATTCGCCTAGAAGAGCAGCAAGCTGATCCAGCCATAATTTCGCCCACTGTGATCATCGCTCTCACAGGTCAGGCTTATGCAGAAGATTGCGATCGCGCCCTTGATGCTGGGTGCAATGACTTTATTAGTAAGCCGTTTCAGATTCAGACGGTTTTAGATGCGATCGCCAAGCATTTGGGTAATCGTTAGCCCTGTCATCTCAAGCCCAGAGGCTCTGAGTATGCTCTGGACGTGTTTTGGGCGTAGTTTTGGGCGTAATGTGGGGCTGAGCTATCTGAGCTATCGCGCACCACCACGACAGCAGCGCTACACAACAGCTTGAGTCTTTTGAGGAGCCGATAAATCAAACGCCCCATGAACAGATTGAAGGGCTTTTGCCCCATCGGTTTCTGCCACGACGCAGCTAATTTTGATTTCAGAGGTGGTAATCATCTGAATATTAATGTTGGCCTGGGCTAGAGCCTTAAACATCTGAGCAGCGACACCAGGGCGACCAACCATGCCCGTCCCTACTACGCTGACTTTGGCGATCGCCGTATCTACCAAAATATCGCCACACTGGAGATCAGAGGCAATAGACTGCAACACAGCTTGGGCAGACTCTGCATCTGACTGCGCCACTGTGAAGGCGATATCTCGGGTGCCGAGGCCATTGACTAGCCGACAGCGCTGAGACTGAATGATGGTGTCAACGCTGATGTGATGATCGGCCAACGTTTGAAAAATATGGGCTGCCATTCCAGGGCGATCGCGCACTTGGCGAATGGCAAGCCGCGCCTGTTTCAAGTCGAGCGCTGCTCCCCGAACGGGGCGATCGCTGCCTACAGAATCGGCATGGGCTGATGGAGGCTGAGACGATAACGCGTCTGAGCCATTGCCTGAGCTATTGCCTGAGCTATTGCCTGAGCTATTGCCTGAGCTATTAATGTGTGTCGGGCAAACCGTCGCCGGATTCGTACTTATGGAACTGGAATTGGGCGACAGCGGCGAGCTGTTAATCTGAAACTGCCCACACAGCGCGGCTACGGCGCGATCGCAGTCTTCGGTGGCGATCGCACAGCTCACTTTGACTTCAGATGTGGAAATCATCTGAATGTTGACCCCCGCATTGGCTAGGGCTGAAAACATCTGTGCGGCGACTCCTGGCCGACCGATCATACCCGCTCCAACGATGCTGATCTTCGCGGTCTGACGCTCGATCAGCACTTCTGCTTCTTCTAGGTTAGTTGGCGTTTGGCGCAGTGTTGGGGCGATCGCCTCAGCCACCGATTCGGCGCGATCGCGCGATGTTCGATTGACGGTGAAGGCAATGTCGTTGGTGTTGCCGTCGTGAATAGACTGAATGATTAGGTCAACATCGAGCTGCTGAGCCGCAATTTCTCCAAACAGCCGAGCGGCAATGCCGGGACAGTCGGGCACCCGCAACAGGGCAACCTTGGCTTGGTAAGCATCTAGCTCGACCGCATCGACAGGCTGAGCAATTTCGAGGCCATCAAGCGATCGCGGTTTTGGTACTGGAGACAGCACCTTCGTGCCGGGATCATTCGTCCAGCTTGAGCGGACGACCAACAAAACCCCGTAGTTGCGCGCAATCTCGACCGCGCGAGGATGCAGCACCTTCGCCCCCAGACTGGCCAACTCCAGCATCTCGTCTGCCGTAATTTCAGACATCAGCTGAGCTTCTGGCACAATGCGGGGATCGGTGGTGAGAATGCCAGGAACGTCGGTATAAATCTCGCAGGCATTAGCTTTTAGGGCTGCGGCGAGGGCCACCGCTGAGGTGTCAGACCCGCCTCTGCCTAAGGTGGTAATTTCTAAATCTTGACTGCGCGCAATGCCTTGAAACCCTGCAACAACAACGACCTTTCCGTCTTGCAGACAGCGCTGGAGCCGTTCGGTGTTGATGTTGAGAATGCGAGCGCGAGTGTGTGCTGTTTCGGTGACGATGCCGACCTGGGCTCCGGTCATTGAGATGGCAGGCTGCCCCTGCTCTTGCAGCGCCATACTCAGCAACGCAATGGTCACCTGTTCGCCCGTTGACAACAGCATGTCCATCTCGCGGCGACTCGGATTGTTCGAGACCTGGTTTGCCAGTCCGACCAATTGATCTGTTGTTTTTCCCATGGCAGAAACCACCACCACCACTGAGTGGCCGTCTGCCACCGTGCGATGGACTCGCTGAGCTACCGCTTGGATTCGCTCAACGGAGCCAACCGAGGTTCCGCCATATTTTTGAACAATGAGCCCCATGGCTTTTCTCTCCGCACCCTACGCGATCGCGGTTGCTAGTCTCAATATCTTTAGCAGCTTAGTGTAACATCTGACGCCTTAAGGTTTCTCGATGTTAGAGATTGTTTAGCCATTAGCCTGGGGTCGCTGACGACGACAGTAGACAACCAGAAAGAAGAAAATGATCGCCCCTGTGAGATATTTGAGCGGGTCTGGAATCAAGGGACTTGGCGAGAAAAACCCTTCGATAATGCCTGCAATAAAAAGGATTGGGATAATGCCGAAGACGAGCTGAGCTGCTTGCCTGCCGTAATAGATGAGTGAGTCTGAACGGCGGAGCGGCCCTGGAAACAAAATGCCTCGAGCCAGCAAAAGACCTGCCCCTCCGGCAAAGAAAATAGCCGGAAGTTCCAGAGCCCCGTGGGGAAAGACAAAGGCCCAGAAAGGAAGCGCGAGATTGTTTTGGCCGACAAGGGCGGCGATCGCCCCAATATTAACCCCGTTGTAGAACAGTAGAAAGATGGTGAAGGCTCCAGGGGGAGTAATGATCGGGGGAAAAATGCTGATCGGGTGGGTGACACCGCCAAAAATCGCTCGCAAAGAGACCGAAATATTGTTGACCATGATGCCGCTGGATGCCTCAGGTTCATGTCCTAAAATAGAGCCCATCCAGAGCTGACCCTCATCGCGCACTAGGCGAATCAATGATTCTGGTGCAATCAGTGCCACAAACGACGGGTCTCTCCAGGCATACCAAGCGGCAATGGCAAAACCCAGAAAAAACAGTGCTGTGGCGATCGCCGTGTAAACTTTTGTCTCTTGAACAACCGCTGGAAACCCCCACAACACGAAGTCAAACAGCGAATTGATCTCTTGTCGCCGTGACCCTTGGTAAACCTGGCTGTAGGCGCGAGATGTCAGCATCTGCAAATCTTGCACCACGGCATCATCAACATTATGAGTTCGAGCCCGTGCCAGATCTGACGAGACAGAACGATAGAGACTCGACAGATTGCGAATATCTTCAGCGCGGAGGGCTTTAAACCCACGCTTTTCTGTATGTTTAAGCAAGCTATCTAATTGTTTCCAACTAGGCTCACGTCGGGCAATCCAGCGTTGAATATTCATAAAATTTGCAGGTATTTCCGCAGGATTCACTCAGGATTCACTTAAGATAAGGCAGCAGCGGGCGCTACCAAAACTGAATCGGGGATGAAGTGCGTAACTTAAGTCGTGGGTGATTCACATCATGGCATATCTGAATTCGCGCCTAAGTTCATACTCGTGAATTTAGCCTTGTGGATCTAGTCCCATGAATTTAGCCTCACGAATTTAGCCCCAGTGCATCGCCACTTCAGATCGCGACTCGATAGGATTCATAACCTCCATGATGTTGTCAGGATTCTTGATCTATGTCTCAGCGTTCAGATACTCCTCGTTCTCCTCATCGGGGCGGTGGGTCGCAGCACATGCTTCGTCCTCTCAGTTTAGGCAATGCCATCAGTGCAGGGTTCACCCTTTATCGATCGCACCTTAAGCCTTATTTGGGCATCTCTCTCAAAGCCCATGCCTGGGGCTTGATTCCGGTTTACGGCTGGGCAAAATTTCACATGCTGGGTGCGGCGATCGCCAGAAACGCCTACTGCGAGCTGACAAATCAGCCTGAAACGGTCGCTCAAAGCCAAAATCACCTCATTGCTAAAATGTGGGGCTTCTTTGTGATTCAACTGCTGCTTGGCGTTATCTTGTTTACGGTACAAATCGCGCTGAACATTATCAGTAATTTCGTACTCCTTCCCCTTCAGTTGGCCCCAATCTTTGATTCCACTAATCCTGCGTCTTCTGCTGTGGTTTTTGGAGCGATAGGAATTCTATTCTTCCTGATCTCTGCCGTATTTTTCATTCTGTATCTGTGGCTAGTGGCTCGTCTCTTTGTGCCCGAGGTGGCCTATGCCGTAGAAGAAGAAACGGAGATGGTGCAAGCCCTAGAGCGAAGCTGGATAATGACACGAGGCAAAGCAGCATGGCAGATTGTCTTAATGATGTGTCTCGTGATTGTGATCGTCACACCGCTTTATTTCATGGCATTTGTGCCGCCTCTGTCTATTCTCATTCCAGTGATCGCTGGGCCATTGATCGGTGAGCTCTCTTCATCTGCTGCTGGGGATGAGACTCAAGCCATCCTCAATATTGCGTTGATATTGCTGCTGGTTATTGGTCTGTGGCTCGTACTTTTCTTTGTCGTTGCCGTGGCAGTCATGCCCCTGTGGCAAACGCTGAAAGCCATCATTTACTATGATGTGCGGGTGCGAAAGGAAGGGATGGGCTTAGAGTTGCGCGATCGCACAATCTCTTGAGAAAGCAATAAAAACAGCGCAACAGGAGGTGAATGAAGCCCCTCTCTGTTGCGCTGTTTTCAATTCAGATTCAAATGGGTGTTAGAGCGTGACTTAGAAGCGATCGCCAATCGTAAAGATCAGCCTCGAATCTCCTCCACCCGTCACGCCAAACTCTAGACGCGCTAGCCCAAAATCAGTTGCAGCCAGCATTCCCAAGCCATAGCCGTAGCCGTCTCCAGGCTTGCCCCGAGCATCACCCGGACGACCCGCCACGATGTCATCGCTACCAAACCCAGTGGCAGCATCAAAAAACACGTTACCCGCCAGGGTGACGCGCTCACCAATGTTATTGCCAAAGAAGCCATCGCCTAAGTTAAGCGTTGCAAACGGAAAGCGATATTCAACTGAGCCTTGCACATAGTTCCGTGGGATGCCCAGCTCTCCTGCGCCATAGCCCCGAACAGAGCTTGATCCACCCAAGACGAAAGCTTCATAAGGCGGTGGAGAATCAAACGGCGTTGTCCCCGCTTGGACGTTGAAAATCAGAGTTCCAGACGTTTCAGGCACTCGAATAAAATTAATCGGAATAAACTGACTCGCATTGGCCCCGATGCGCGTGAAGGAGATATTGGCATCTCCGACAGGAATCGCCTGATCTAGGCCAAACATGAAGCGGGTACCTGATGTGGGGAATAAGGTGCGGTTGCGACGGTCAAGCTCCGTGGCAATATTGAGCGTTAACAGCGTGTCCGTGCCGTCTCCATCGAAAGTCAGAATGTTGCCGTCTTCGTCTTCAGTGAAGATGTCTGAACCAAAATATTCGTCATGGATAGACACCACCTGATAGGTCAGACCAAAGGCTCCTTCAAAGTCTTCTCCCAAGGGAGCCTTGATCTCAAAGCCGCCTCCAACTCGCAGCACAACAGGCTCATCGCCGTTGGCTAACTCGATATCGTTCGGCCCATTTTTGAAGGTAGGGGATTCGTTGTTGGTTGCAAACAGGTTAACCGCATAACCAATCCGAGAGTCAACTTCACCAATCCAGGGATCGCGAAAGGTGAGGTCAAATCCCAAGACATTGCTGCCCCCTTCCGCCGAAAACGTCAGGGTTTGGTCGTTGCCGCCAATGTTGAAATACTGCAAGCTCAGCGGCACGCGGAAACCTGTCAGGCGAGGAGGCTGTGCCCTTACGTAGCTGGGACGTGTAATTCCCTGGAGCGCCGCCGGAGTGCCGACTCGTGCATCGGGGAAGATCGAGAAGTGTCTGCCAATGCTGAGGCCAGGAACCCCCTCTTGAACCGCCACAATCATGATCGCTTCGCCAGGAGTTTCGGTGGATTCGAGGCTGAGGCTGGCATTGGTCACAGAGTCGAGGTCAATCACTCGCTGTAACCCCTCGCTTGCTAGCTCAGAGTCGTAGGCATCACCGGGCTCTAAATCAAACTCTCGGATAATGATGTAAGGGCGAGTCGAACCGTCAATGGTTTGCCCTGAGCTATTGAGATAGACGACTTCGATTGCAGAAATGGTTTCACCGCTGCCAGCGGGTACCTCGACAGGCATCTCGTCTTGCTTGACGCCTGCAGCAGGATTAGGCTCAGCCGCAAGCACCGTGATGGGGGTCAAACCGAATAATTCAGACTCTGGGTACAGCAAATCGCTGGCTTGCGTCGAATAAGGGTCAAGCCCGGTCGCTTCGGTCGCCTCGGTCACTTCTGATTCAATCTGGGCATCTGTTTCCTGAGCGATCGCCCCAGGTGCCATTAATGCTGTTAATAAATTAGTAGATGCAATTCCTGCCATCGCAGCCAGGAAGATAGTCTGTGAATGTCGAAAACTAATTTGCATAAGACTGATGATCCTCACTCTCTTACACCACAAAACGTTCTACGTACTCACCACACATTGAAGCCCCTAAAGGCAAATCCATATACCTCTATGGAAACAAGGATTTCTTTATCGGGCTTAAAAAACTCACAAACCTCAACAATTGCGATCGCCCCCTGCCTGTAAATTCAACCTGGGTTCAACGTAAGTTCTGATGCCCTCATGAATCTTGAATAGAACAGGTTGATGATTCATGGTTCAGTTGACAGAAGTTTAGCGAATCCGTTCCCTAAAGCAATAGCCCGTATCACGGAATTCAATGACACAGCACTTTTGTGTCAGGTCTTGGTGACATACGGGTCTTGGTAACATGCAGGTCTTGCTGACATCTACGTTGTTGTTCGAGCCTGCTTCCCCTGTCGTCGTTTGACACAGCAGTGATAACGCACAGCTACACTGAGTACACGTCGAGTGAATACACATCGAGTGAATGCACATTGAGAAAATGGATGAAAGCCAGTCACTCAGTGCCAGCAATTCTCATTGTGGCTACGCCCCAACACCCGCGAATAAATTGCGGGCTACAAACGATCAAGTCCCTGCGGGACTGATAGCCGACGGATCTTAGCCCCAACGGGGCTTTCACTGATTAGCCCGCAATTTATTCGCGGGCGGGTCGGAAGCGTAGCCAGATAGCCAACACGCCAAACTGAGAATTGCTGACTCAGTGCGGACCTGAACTCAGTGCCGACCTGATCCCCATCGTGTTTGATGAGGATGTTAACGTTCACGCCCTTGACGTTCACGCCTTTGATGTTTATGCCTTTACCGTGAGACCTGGTGGCTCATTCTCCGTCTTCTAACTCTGCCCATTCTTTTCATTCTCATGAATCTCCTGATTCCGAGGCGGTTCAAAATTCTTCTGCCTCTCTTTCAGCAGATTCGCCCCCAGTAGATCCAGCCGATCCAGTCCATTCAGTCTCTGAACCGACGGTAGACTTGGTTGCTGGGTTAGATGAGGCGATCGCCAGCTTTGACCACATTCAGTCTGACCTGGGCTATCAGCAAGCTCAGGAAACCCTACGCCATCTGCTCCACAAGCTAGATTTGACCCCGCAAGAGCGGCAGGGGTTAGAGACCGATTTGGCGCAGCTTGAAACCATGCTCGATCGGCTGGATCAGTCTGTCGTGCAAATTGCAGTCTTTGGCATGGTGGGGCGAGGCAAGTCGTCGATACTCAATGCCCTGCTGGGGCGATCGGTGTTTGAAACAGGGCCACTCCACGGCGTCACCCAGGGAGTCGAGCGGGCTGAGTGGACGGTGAGCCAAGAGGCGATCGCAGGCAGTGACGCTGAGCTGCTGCGGGTGTCTCTCAAGGGCATGGGAAACTCTGCCATTGAGCTGATTGACACTCCCGGCATCGACGAAGTGCAGGGGCAACAGCGAGAGCGACTAGCGCAGCAGGTGGCTAGGCAGGCTGATCTCATCTTATTTGTCGTGTCAGGCGATATCACCCAGGTCGAATATCGGGCTTTGACAGCATTGCGGCAATTTAGCAAACCGATGCTGCTCGTGTTCAACAAAGTTGACCAATATCCCGCAGCCGATCGCACAGCCATTTACGAAAAGATTCGAGATGAGCGCCTGCGCGAACTGCTCTCTCCAGATGAAATTGTGATGGCGGCAGCGGCTCCTTTGACGACCGAAGCGGTACGCCAGTCTGACGGCAGCATCACTATTCAGCACCGCAGAGGTGAGCCACACGTCACCGATTTGAAACTCAGAATTCTAGATCTGCTCGCCCAAGAAGGAAAAGCCCTCGTGGCGCTCAACACCCTGCTCTATGCCGATGAGGTGAATGAGCAAATTGTGCAGCGCAAACTCGAAATTCGCGATCGCGCTGCCAATCAGGTGATTTGGAATTCTGTGGTGACCAAATCTGTGGCGATCGCCGTCAACCCTCTTGTCGTGGTTGATCTGCTGAGTGGTGCCGTGATTGATGTGGCGCTGCTGCTGGCTCTCTCTCGCCTCTATGGCATTGCCCTCACCCAGACGGGAGCCATTGGATTGCTCAAACACATTGCGCTCAGCATGGGTGGCATCACCGCTAGTGAGCTGGTCGCCACCCTAGGTCTCAGTTCCCTCAAAGGGCTGCTGGGTGTCTCTGTACCCGCCACCGGAGGCTTGGCCCTCGCTCCCTATCTTTCAGTTGCGGTCACCCAGGCCGGAGTTGCAGGGGTCTCCACCTACGGCATTGGTCAAATCGCCAAGGCTTATCTCGCCAATGGCGCATCTTGGGGCGCAAAGGGGCCGAAAGCTGCTGTGTCTGAGATTCTCGCCTCCCTCGACGAGACCACTATTCTAAATCGGGTGAAATACGAGCTGCAAGAACGACTCCACGGGCGATCGCCAACCGCTAAACCAGAAGATGGCGATCGGCCCACATCATAATTGTTCTTCTATAGCAGTCTCACATGAATTGTGAAATAGATTGTGAGAGGTGGGGCGGGCAGTGCTTGCCCCACCTCTCACCAATTATTTAGAATCGCTATGTGTTGATTGTTTATAGATTTCTACATATAGGCATCTGCAAAGCCAGCTATGTAGAAATGGATACAATTTAAGCTCTGAAAATAGGTAACTTTTAGGAGAATGCTTAGCCAAGCGATACCAGGGTACATCGTCAGAGTGAGTCTAAGACCCTAAGTTAAGACGCTATGATTTTTAGTAATAATGATTCAAATTGTACTGACGCGGTAGATGACCTGATGAAGAGAGTAAAAAGTGGTATCTGCCTTTAATGGGCGAGCTACATTTAAGGGCTGAGTTTCAGATTCAAAAACGCCATCAGAAGACTACTGTCATTCAACAGACTAGCCATCAAGATTCTAATCACAAAGATCGGTTAATAAATGATTGCTGTCTTCAATCATTTATTAACCGATTAGCTTCCGATAACACTCAAAAACATGAGCCGTGGATGAACATTGTTTACATGGTCTAGCATAGGAGCAGTTCTGCAAAGTTCAATGGCGAGTACGTTTAAGACTTCAATCAATATTTCAATCCGTATTGATGCGTTGAGAACTAAATATTTAGACGTTTTGAACGAGTTTGAGACTAGTCATCACTTTAGACCTAATTAAACCTAGGAACCGCTCTAGAAACTCTCCTGATACTAAATGTGTCTCGCTTTTTGAGTTTTGAAAGCAACAAGATAACCTCTCCCTAAAAGGAAATCTTCTTTAAAAAAGATCTCTCGCTCAATATGACCGTATTGTTGCATCAATCAGAATGGACAAACCCCTCGCTGATATTCTCTGGGTCATCATCTGCGCGCTCCTCGTTTTCTTGATGCAAGCTGGTTTTCTGTGCTTAGAAGCAGGAACAACACGTAGCAAGAACAACATTAATGTCGTTATCAAAAATGTTTCTGATCTCGGAGTATCCGTTCTTCTATTTTGGTTGTTTGGCTATGCGTTAATGTTTGGCTACAGCCTTGGCGGATGGGTCGGTCGCGATGAATTCGCTCCTAGCATTTCTCAAGATCCAGAGGTTTGGCCAGCGGTCTTCTTCCTATTTCAAGTGATGTTTTGCAGTACTGCGGTCACCATTGTGTCAGGTGCAGTTGCAGAACGAATGCGGTTTAGCAGCTATTTACTCATGGCTGCGTTGGTGACTGGTTTTATCTACCCTGTCTTTGGTCACTGGGCTTGGAATGGTCTCAGAGAAGGCCAGCCGTCGGGATGGCTAGAAGCAAGAGGGTTTATTGACTTTGCCGGGTCAACGGTGGTTCACAGTGTGGGCGGCTGGGTCTCCCTTGCAGCCGTGCTAATTTTAGGGCCTCGCATCGGGCGCTTTTCAAGAAAACGTCGTTATCAGCTAGGCAACGGCTCAGATTTACCCCTTGCGCTGTTGGGTACATTGCTCCTCTGGCTGGGCTGGTTTGGCTTCAACGGCGGCAGTGTGCTGGCTCTCAACGACGAAGTTCCAGGGGTGATTGCAAATACCGTATTGGCTGGCTGCGGTGGGCTGATCACTCCTATTCTGCTGGCCATGAGTACGGGCAAGCAGGTCAAAGTTTCAGCCATCATGAATGGCTCCTTGGCGGGGTTGGTAGCCATTACAGCCAACTGTCACGCCGTCTTGGCCGGATCAGCGATTTTGATTGGGATGGTGGGTTGCCTGATCATGCTGATGACCGAGGAGCTGCTAATTCGGCTCAAAATTGATGATGTTGTTGGGGCGATTCCGGTTCATTTGGGTGCAGGCATCTGGGGAACCTTAGCGGTTGCGTTATTGGGCGACCTGGATATTTTAGGCACAGGTCTCAGCAGGTTTCAGCAGCTACAGGTTCAAATACTGGGGATTGTCGTGTGTGGCGTGTGGACGTTTGGCGTAGCTTATGTGCTGCTGTTGGGCATTGATCGGTTTTATCCGATTCGCGTCAGCCACAAAGATGAGCACATCGGACTCAACGTATCTGAGCACGGAGCGTCAAGTGATCTGGTGGATTTGTTTACGGTGATGCGTCGTCAAGAGCGCACGGGAGATTTAAGTCTGCGAGTTCGATCGGAGGCTTCTACCCCTGTGGGACAAATTGCTCGTCGATATAACCGAGTGATTGCGTCGTTGGAAGAACTGACAGCCCGCACAGAAGCGATTGTCAAAACGGCCATTGATGCGATTTTGACGGTGTCACAGTCTGAGCTGATGATTCAGACTGCGAATCCGGCAGTGCAGGGGATTTTTGGCTACAGCGAAAATCAGTTGGTGGGGCGATCGCTCAATTTGCTTGTAGACCTCGATCGTCAAAGTGTTAAAGCTGCCGATTTGAGTCTGGGTGATGCGACGCAGTCTTTACTACTGCAAGCCAGCGTTGATGGAACGCCCTATGAAATTTTGGGCAAGCGGCGCACGGGAGGCACGTTTCCTTTAGAAGTAACTGTAAACGAAACCGTCATCGGGCGCGAAACGGTCTATACAGTTATCATGCGCGACATTACCCTGCGGAAAGAAGCAGAAGATGCCCTTCTCTATGCTGAAGCGCAAGATCGCAAATCTCAGCAATTAGAGTATGCGCTCAAAGATTTGCGCCAAACCCAAGCGCAACTTGTCCAAACCGAAAAAATGTCGAGTCTGGGTCAACTGGTTGCAGGTGTGGCCCACGAGATTAATAATCCGGTGAACTTTATCTATGGCAATCTCAACTATGCCAGTCAATATCTTCGGGACTTATTAAACGTTGTTCACCTATACCAAAAAAATTATCCCCATCCATCTGACGATGTGACCCAAAAGCTCAAAGAGATTGATCTTGAATTCATTGAACGAGATCTGCCTAAACTCCTGCAATCAATGCATGTTGGCACAGAGCGAATTCGCGAGATTGTGATGGCTCTGCGGATTTTTTCTCGGCTAGATGAAGCTGAAGTCAAAGACGCAGATCTGCATCAGAACATCGATAGCACACTGCTAATTCTTAAACATCGACTGAAAGACAAGCCCGATCGACCCGCTGTTCAAGTGATTACAGCCTATAGTCAGTTACCGCCTGTGTTATGCCATCCGGGGCAGCTCAATCAGGTGTTTATGAATATTCTCGTCAATGCAATCGACGCTCTCGATGAACGAGATGGCGATCGCACCTACGAAGAAATTGAAGCCGCTCCCAGCACCATTTGGATTGCCACAGAAATGGTCGATGAAGAATTTGTGGAAATTCGCATCGCTGATAACGGCCCCGGCATTGCTCCTGATGTTCAATCTCGATTGTTTGATCCGTTCTTCACAACGAAACCTAGCGGCAAAGGCACAGGGCTAGGACTCTCCATTAGCCATCGGATCATTGTGGAAAAGCATAAAGGCAAGCTAGAATGCCACTCTAGCCCCGGAATGGGTACCAAATTTGTGATTCAAATTCCCCATGCGATGCGGTAAATTTCTAATCTAGAAGTTTCTAATCTGGAAGGTTGTTGGAAAAACCCGATGAAGCTTCGTGAGAGGAGATATACTCAATACAGTTCAGTCTTGATACAGTTCACTCTTGATACAGTTCACTCTTGATACAGTTCACTCTTGGGTGATTGGGCTTAACGCCAAAATAAATGTTTGCGGGTGTAGTTCAGTGGTAGAACGTCAGCTTCCCAAGCTGAATGTCGTGGGTTCGAGTCCCATCATCCGCTTTTTAATTAAATCTCCTCTAGGAGCGGCTTTCGGCGATCTCAATTCAGGAGAAGACGGCTGTTTGTATGCTCATACCCTCTGACTGTGGAATAAAGATTAGCCATTTTTTAGCAATATTGGGTGTAAATTGGGTGTAAATTGGGTGTAAGCCTAAGAGGTGAAAAATCTTGCACTATGTACTCACAAACCCCATCTGGCAAAGCTTCAAAGGGAACTGTTAAAGTCATTGCATCACATGGGCGCTTACAACTCCGTTTTCGCTATGGTGGCAAGCGGCATTATTTAAGTCTTGGATTACCAAATACCCCAACGAATCGAATTGCCGCAGATCGAAAAGCTCAACACATCTATCTGGATATTGTTTCGGGCAACTTTGATTCAACTCTAGAAAAATACAAACCGCAATCTGCGATCGCCCTCGATTCCCCTGACATTACACCCAAGGTTACACCCAACGCATTAGGACTCCTGAAAAGCTACATCGAGTACAAAGCATCATCTTGGAAGGCTACAACGTTGGGCGATCGTGAAAACTTAGTAAGGCAATTATCAAAAATTCCTGAAACTTCAATAACAGATGCATTAAAGGTTAAGCAAGAGTTGGAAAAGGTGACGACAACCGATCAAGTACGTCGGGTTTTGATTCAGCTAAATGCGGCATGCCGCTGGGCGGTCAAACACCGGATGATTGACTCTAATCCTTATGAAGGCATGGCATCAGAGTTACCTAAACCTCGTTATCAGCTAGAGCCAAGACCTAATGCATTTAGTGAAGATGAGCGAGATCGAGTGATTCAAGCATTCATGAATCATAAAGGTACTTGGAACGGTCGAGGAATTTCAGGAACTGGATATGCGCACTACGCTTCTTTGGTTGAATTTTGGTTTCTAACTGGATGTCGCCCCTCTGAGGGTATTGCTTTGCAATGGAAGCATGTTTCTGAAGATTGTGGCACGATTCACTTTGAGGAATCGGTTACTATGGCAGGCTTAGGAAAGCCGACGCGGGTTAGAGGCTCAAAAAATAACAAAACTCGATTCTTTCCATGTTCGCCCAGATTGCGTTCACTCCTAACATCCATTCGTCCTGAGCAAGCTAAGCCAGATGATCTTGTTTTTCCATCACCTAAGAAGGTGTTTGAGAAGTCTTAGGCCAGCCTCCTAATCATGAGATTGACCATGGCTGCGTACAACATCATCTCACTAGTCGTGGGTAAATATTCGTAATCTTTGCTCAAGCGTCGGTAGCGACC
>JBARXP010000104.1:0-12988 GCA_049647405.1 Elainellaceae cyanobacterium
TTATGCATAGATCCTCGAAAACCCCTCACCCTAGCCCTCTCCCAAGAGGAGAGGGAACAAGAATTTTGATCGGCTCCCCTCGCCCGCTGGGAGAGGGGTTGGGGGTGAGGGGAAACAAGTTTTGTCAACAATGTGAGTAAGTGCCTGCGAGCCTGAAGCATTCAAGCTATCTAGTGCATTAAAAAGCTATCTAGTGCATTAAAACTATCTAAATGGACGAGTTAAATAGACGAGCAATGAACCGACCCAATCTCTCTGCTGACACCCTGAATCGCGTTATCGAAATGGCCTGGGAGGATCGTACCCCGTTTGAGGCGATCGCCTTTCAATACGGGTTGAGCGAAAAGCAGGTGATTACGCTCATGCGACGAGAAATGAAACCTTCTAGCTTTCGAATGTGGCGTAAACGCGTCAGCGGTCGCAAGACCAAACATTTAAGCAAGCGAGAATTTCTTTCGGGTCGATTTCGCTCTCACAACCAGAAGGGCTAGTGGGTCAAGATCAGGGTTCTTGTCTCTCCGAGATGCCAGTTAATTTAGATGGCTATGGTGTGAGATATTTTCTCCCACTGGGTGTGGGGGCTGCATTAAGGCGTGATCAATTTGCCGATACAGGTGCTCTATCTCTGACGAATTATCTAATACTATATCGGCCCGCCGAAGTTTCTGTTCAATCGGCATCTGGCTCTTGATTCGCGCCATCACCTGATTCTGCTGAAGCTGATACTGTTGCCCTGAAGCAGCGCTTGCTTTTCGCTGTAGGAGCCGCTCGACCTGTTTGTCAAAGTCGCAATAGACAACCCAAATCTCTGTGGCCAAATCGGTCATTCTCGCTTCGAATAAGAGAGGCACAACGAGAATGACTATCGGTTCAGATTGGAGCTTAAGGCTGCTTAATTCTTGCTCTAAACACTCGCGAACGTGGGGATGAATCTGCCGCTCAATCCAGCGTCGTTCGGGCGGGCTATTAAACACAATTTCGCCAAGACGAACCCGATCCAAATGACCA
This sequence comes from Elainellaceae cyanobacterium, assembly GCA_049647405.1. Classification (GTDB taxonomy): domain Bacteria; phylum Cyanobacteriota; class Cyanobacteriia; order CAKZMO01; family CAKZMO01; genus CAKZMO01. The sequence continues at coordinate 1,009 of JBARXP010000104.1, forward strand.
TCGGGTAGCAATAGCGTTTTGCCATAGCGATCGACAATCTTTTGAAGTACGGATGACCCAGGAGCTACAACATCGCGGGCAATCACATCGGCATCGAGCACCGATAATGCATGTGCTGTCACGAGATAGGAGGAAACGGTTGTTTTCCCCATGCCGATGCCTCCAGTGATGCCGATAATTCGACGGTGCGGGCTGGTCTTTTGAGGCTGAGCTTTGGAATCAAATCTCATCGCTTCCAATGGATTGTGTGTGTCGTGCTGATAGGTGAATTTTGACATTCAGAATTTTGACATTCAGTTTGATTGGGTCTGAGAGGCGGAGTGTCAGTGCAGCATTAGGCTCGACCGTAGACAAGCGCCTGGATCAGGCCATCGAGGGTATATTCGGAGGCTTCGATATCGACTCGTCCTAGAACTGCGCGGCAGGCTTGGGAGGTTTGTGGGCCAATGGATGCAATGCAAATATCTTGGCCAATCAAATTTCTCAGGAGGTCGAGCTGCTCTTGCCCATTGGCTCCTAAGGCTGTTTTTACCAGTTGCCCAAAACATCGGACGGTCTTAGAACTGGCAAAGGTAATGATGTCGATTTGTCTAGACGTGAGGGCACTCAGGGCGGCAGGTGCGATCGCCTTTGGGCAGCCTGATTCATAAGCGGCTACTTCGGTCACCTTGGCTCCTCGCTGGGTGAGGTTTTTGACCAAAATGTCGCGACCGCCGCTTTCGACTCGGGGAAACAAAACCGTCACTCCCGACAAGTCAGAATTGCTAGATAATCGGGCGTGGCGGGTTGGTGGCGAAGTCATTGCTGCGGTTGGCAGCAGCGCAGCTAAATCATCTGCGACATAGTTAGGGGGAATAAAATCAGGCTCTAGACCTCGCTGTGCTAAGACCGTAGCCGTTTTCTTGCCGACGACAGCAATCTTCATGCAGGTGAGAGCCTGCAATGGCTGACCCTGCGAAGACATGCGATCGCACAATGCATTGACGCCGTTAGCCGAGGTGAGAATCAGCCAGTCAAAGTCAGATAGATGGGCGATCGCCCGGTCTAGGGGTTCCCAGGTAGAGGGCGGGCCAATTTCGAGGGCGGGCATTTCGACGACAGAAGCACCCACCCCTTGCAGCATGGTGCTAAATCGGCTCGATTGCCCAGATGCACGGGTCACGAGCACACGTTTTCTCTGAAGAGGCAAATTTTTTGAGGGATCTGAATCTGGGTGATCTGAATCTGGGTGTTCTGAATCAGTGAAAGCATCATTCATGGTCGAGGTTAGAGCGTCGATGTCAGAGCGTCGATGCCAGAGCGTCGATGCTAGAGCATAGATGTCAGAGCATCGTTTTAACTATCTCAGGACTTACGTCGTTTGTTGAAAGGGTGGGCGCATCGCGCCTACCCTTTCAACGAGTTTATCCAGGCTTAGGCGAGCTGTGCGTAAGTCCTGTATCTTCTTCAATAAGAAAATATGGGCTGGAATGGAAGGCTTCTCAATTGTCTAATGGAATGGCGGGATGAATAAAGGGGCGTAACCCTACAACTGCGCCCACGACGATGACCGCAGGCGAGAGAGTCTGACGCGCTGTTTTTTGCACAATCGATTCTAGCGTAGCGATCCAGAGTTGCTGCTGCGGATGTCCGGCCCAGCGGATGACCGCAATTGGAGTTTGGGGCGATCGCCCCTGATCCATAAGAGAGGCCGTAATGGATTCTAGATGGCGCGTTCCCATCAAAATGACTAATGTATCTATCTGAGCCAGAGCTTCCCAGTTCAGCGTTTCAGGCGTATGGGCACTGATGACGACAAATCCCTGACTCAGCACCGGGTCTGTCAGCGGAATCCCCGTTAACAGAGGCGCAGCCAAGGCAGACGATAGTCCCGGAATCACCTCATAGGAACAATTTGCCGCCCTCAGCGCTTCGATTTCCGAGGTGCATCGTCCAAAAATGAAGGGATCGCCACTTTTCAGCCGCACGACTTTTTTTTCTTGCTGCGCGTGGTGTACTAGCAGTCGATTGATTTCTGCTTGAGGGGTGCTGGGTTGTCCGCCTCGCTTGCCCACGTCAAGGCGCTCACAATGGTCAGGAAGCAACTCCAGCAGGGCCGAATCAGTTAAGGCATCGTAGATCACCACGTCAGCGTGCTGAAGCGTCTGATAGGCTCGACAGGTTAAGTAATCTGCATTGCCAATGCCCGAACCCACCAGATAAACCTTGCCCTGAAGTTGAGATGCCAATGGATTGATCATGGGTGTTGTCATGATGGGTTTGAAGAGTGATAGATAGAGTCACGGAGGATCGAATGGGCTTCATCGTCATGCCATCGCTATCGCAATTCAGGAAAGATGGCTAGTCATCAAGCTGTCTAGCTCCCTGTATGATTGGCGTTGCACAAATCACAGACGACCCGGAACGTCTTGGGACACATGCAAGATAGAGGCAAATTCATTGATGAGTGTAGTGCGAATATCTTGCTTGAGTGGGCAACGCCACATGATTTGTTGTGTGAATTGAGCTGTCAGGACTTACACAGTTTGTTGAAAGGGTGGGCGCAACGCGCCCACCCTTTCAACGAGTTTATTCAGGCTTGGGCGAGTTGTGCGTAAGTCCTAGCTGTATGAATCGAGCTGTGTGAGTTGCCACGTCGTGGTGAATTTTGAAACTCCGCGTCTGAAATCACCTGAACTGAGCCAGTGATTTCAGGAATATGAGCCTTTTGGCGTGAAGTTGTCTCATGAAGATAGATTGAAACTTGCTCTCTCTAGTGAGAGAGCTGAGCTAGATTGAAACTGATAGGGTTTTAACTCCCAAGACACGTATTGAGATACAAAATATGGTCGTCAGTCTGACCGTGTGGTTTTGGTTAATTGTAGGGATCGTGCTCTGCATTATGGAAGTCACTATTCCTACGGCTTTTGTAGAGTTTGTCATGGGCTTAAGCGCGATCGCCGTTGCCTTGATTGCACTGGCGTTGCCTAACTTTGGATTACAGGTCGCGATTTGGATGGTGCTCTCGCTTCTTTTAACCTTGGTATCGCGGCGATTTGTGCCAAAAGCAGGGCGATCGCTCGTCGAATCGGCAACAGATGCGACGACCTTAACGGCGATCGCTCCGGGCCAAGTGGGTCGTGTGCTCTACGAGGGCTGCTCTTGGCAGGCGCGCTGTGATGATGAGGCTGAAGCGATCGCTGCCGATGAGACCGTATTGGTTGTCTCACGTCGAGGAAACACGCTTTTGGTAATGCCTGAGCGCATGGTGCGTCATCTGTGACTTGTGCTGTATTTTCGCCCGAACATTGCGCAGCCCTCTCATCATGTGTGCCTGTTCGGGGTACTGCAAGTTCAAGCTCCCGGTCTCAAATATCGGGTTTCAAATGCCTGTTAGAGGGAGCTCGATTCAGTCTTTTTCACTCTCATTTCAGTCCAACCGTTTTAGTTAATTTGTGGGAGGTTTTCCTCTAATGGGTGGTGTAATTAGTTTTTTCATTTTTCTGGTGTTTGGGGGTTCTGTGTTAGCAGGCTCCGTCCGCATCGTTCGAGAAGGAAACCAGGCTCTCGTCGAACGCCTTGGCAAATATTCTGGACGCAAGCTTGATCCTGGCCTCAACTTCACGGTGCCGTTTCTGGATAATGTGGTCTACCAGCGCACGATTCGGGAGCAGGTGCTCGATATTCCGCCCCAAAAGTGCATTACCCGCGATAACGTGTCTATTTCCGTTGATGCGGTGGTCTACTGGCGCATCATGGATCTCGAAAGGGCTAGCTATAAGGTCGATAATCTGCGAGATGCCATGGTCAATTTGGTGCTGACTCAGATCCGCGCCGAGATGGGCCAGCTCGAACTCGATGAAACCTTTACGGCTCGTGCCGATATTAATGAAGTGTTGCTGAAAGAGCTGGATGTATCGACTGACCCTTGGGGCGTCAAGGTGACGCGGGTAGAACTGCGCGATATTGTGCCGTCGAAAGAAGTGCAAGACTCAATGGAATTGCAGATGTCGGCTGAGCGTCGCAAGCGGGCTGCGATCTTGACCTCTGAAGGTGAACGCGAATCATCTATTAACAGCGCACGGGGTAAAGCAGAATCTCAAATACTCGAAGCTCAAGCCAACCAAAAAGCCTCCATTCTGGATGCAGAGGCTGAACAGAAGGCGATCGTGTTAAGGGCTCAAGCGGTGCGTCAAGAGCAGGTGCTAAAAGCCCAGGCGACTTCAGAGGCGCTGCGAGTCATTGCTGAAACCATTCGCACTGACACCCATGCTCGTGAAGCGCTACAGTTTTTGATGGCGCAGCAATATATTGAGATGGGCGCAAAAATTGGTACCAGCGGTAGCAGTAAGGTCATGTTTATGGACCCACGGGGTATTCCAGCGACCATTGAAGGGATGCGCGCAATCATTGACAACCAGGTGCCGCCTCAATAGTCAGGATCTCAAATTCTAAGAAGCCTGCAAACTAAAATTCTTTTGAAAAAATGCGCTTCCCGTACATGGTGTACGGGAAGCGCATTTTTATGTGTGTTCAATGGGTTTGGGGCAACCCGAGGTGTTCTATGGCGATCGCTAAAACTCGTCGTACCCGTCTGCTGCATTCATGGTGGCTTCGTTATCTCGCTTTGACCCCAGCAACTCTAGGCGATCGACCTTAATGACGGGGCTGGAGCGATCGGCTCCGCTATTACGGTCTTTCCAGTGGTCGAACTTGAGCGAGCCTGTTATCCCAATCAAACTGCCTTTTCGAACGTAGTTTGCTGCGACTTCAGCTGTTTTTCCCCACATTTCTAGCCGAAACCAATCGGGTTCATCACTGCTTCGACGAATTCGATTTACGGCTAGGGTGAGGTTGCACACTACGTTGCCCGATTCAAAGTACTTCACATCCGGATCTCGTCCTACGCGACCCACAAGATTCACAGTGTTCAGTGTCATGTTGCTCTCCAGAACATTGCTCGTTAACCATCCTCGCGATATTCATCATGCCTTTGAAGCGGAGCTCCTGCAATACCCCGGTGCTTTTTAATTTTAGCCGCTGCCTCGGCACTAATCATTCACATGATTTCGGGTGTCGCCTAGAATACGCTGTCAAATCTGATCTCCAATAAGGAGGTGTTTTGGTGGTACATTGCGAACATCAGGGATGTTAAAAGTTGTCCTGATAGGAGCCTCTGATCACCGTATAATTCGGCTAACAGAGGGAGATGCGCTTTCAAGTAACAGATCTCTTGCATGAATAATTTTTGCGATCTGCTAAGTATTAATCTCAGCAAGAAATCTCGCTGATATTGGAGCGATGACTGAAATAATCAGAGCTCCTATTCGCGCAAGAGGTCTAATATATGACATGGTCATTTAGGTTTGTTTTCTCTTAAGGTGTTTACCTTTGTGATTTAAAACTGACTGATCTCATTCAGAAATCTAGACTCAGCCTGAGAAAGCCCAAGATCATCGGCAGACGAAACGGCAAATGACTGGACTCTGCTTGAAAAACGTAATAGAATCCACATCGACCACGCTTAGTTGAAATTAAAAGTTGTGTGCAACTATTTTTCATCTGAGAGATTTCACTATATGTTGAGGAGTTGAACGCTCGTGGGATTTTTAAATCGCTTCTCGTTCTCAAGAGATATGGGTATTGATTTGGGAACAGCTAATACCCTGGTCTACGTGTCGGGTAAAGGAATTGTTCTGCAAGAGCCATCCGTAGTGGCAATGGATCAGAATGAGAAAGTTCCGTTAGCGGTTGGAGAAGAAGCCAAGAAAATGCTGGGTAGAACTCCTGGTAACGTTGTGGCGCTGCGTCCCCTGCGAGATGGTGTGATTGCTGATTTCGACACAGCTGAAATCATGCTCAAGCACTTTATTAGTCGAGTGCACGAGGGTCGTACTCTTGTGTCTCCTCGCATTGTGATTGGAATTCCGAGTGGCGTAACAGGAGTTGAGCGTCGAGCTGTAGAAGATGCTGCTCGCGAGGCAGGAGCCCGCGAAGTTCATCTGATTGACGAGCCTGTGGCGGCAGCGATCGGAGCGGGTCTGCCCGTGGCAGAGCCTACAGGAAACATGATTATTGATATCGGTGGTGGCACGACTGAGGTGGCCGTTCTCAGCCTTCAAGGTACTGTGCTGAGCGAATCTGTGCGTGTGGCTGGAGATGAACTGAGCGAAGCTATTACCCAATACATGAAGAAGGTTCACAACCTTGTTATTGGTGAGCGCACAGCAGAAGAAATTAAAATTGTCGTGGGTTCAGCCTATCCTCAGAGCAACGATGACGAACACATTATGGATGTTCGAGGGCTACACCTTCTATCTGGTCTGCCTCGAACGGTAACAATCAAGGCACCTGAAATGAGGGAGGCGATGGGCGAGCCGTTGGCTGTTATTATCGAGGCCGTGAAGCGTACGCTGGAACGTACTCCTCCTGAGTTGGCTGCTGATATTGTTGACCGGGGCATTATGTTAGCAGGGGGTGGGGCTTTGCTTAAGGGAATTGATACTCTCATTAGTCATGAGACGGGTATCGTTGTTCATATTGCGGCAGACCCTCTAAGCTGCGTCGTTTTGGGTACAGGTAGGGTGCTAGAAAACTTTAAACAGCTGGGTCGCGTCTTCAGTCGATAGTGAAGTATGTTTGCATTACGCCGTTGGTGGGATCGATACGGATTAAAGCTAGGGCTAACGGTTCTAGCCGTCGTTGTGGCATGGGCTATTCGACAAATGTCGGGAGCCCCAGTGCTTGAGGTTTACCAGAGTTTGGCCAGCCCATTCGATGGAGTCCCAAGCCGTGAGCAGATACTCAATGCAGCCCAAGATGAGGCAGTGCAGCAGCGTATCGCTGAGCTAGAAAGCCAGAATCAGATGCTGAAAGAGCTGATCTCTTATGATGCTGGTCAGCCAGCGAAAGGAGTGATGGCTCCAGTCATTGGTCGCAGTGCAGATCAGTGGTGGCAGCAGATTATTGTCCGACGGGGAAGTAACGATAACATTCAAGTCAATGACTTAGTGGCTAGTACTGGTGGGCTGGTTGGTCGCGTTTCTCACGTGACTGCTAACACGAGTCGGGTGCTGTTGATTAGTGATCCGGCGAGTCAGATCGGGGCAATGGTAAATCGTTCACGCACGATGGGGTATTTGCGTGGACAATCTGAAAGTCGGGCTGTTTTGGTCTTTTTTGATCGATTTCCCGATGTGAAGCCTGGAGATATCGTATCAACCTCTCCCCTGAGTCAGATTTTGCCTGCGGGATTTCCCATTGGACGGGTTGAATCGATTGACAATAACGTTTCTCCTTCTCCAGAAGCGATTATTGAGCTTTCGGCTCCGGTCAGTTCTTTAGAGTGGGTTGTTGTATATTCCAACAGCAAGGGCAAGGAAGCGGAGATGATTGAAGATGGGGCTTCTTGATCTTGTTTCTTCTTTTGAAGACTGATTCCTCTGAGAATGAATGGCTTGCTGTTAATCTCACGAGTCAAAACTAGTGGCTAGGTTTGAGTTGCCGTGATAAATGTTGAACGTCTTGACCCACAACTTCGGCGATGGATCGACTGGGGTATTACAGTTGGCTCGCTGATGCTATGTTTGCTGGTGCTGCCTCTAAGAATTCCAGGGGTCGAGTTGCTGGGTGTTGCTCCCAATTGGCTCTTAATCTGGGTTGTTTGCTGGAGTATGAAGCGCACTGTTTTCCAGGGTGCGATCGCCGGGTTGTGTTTGGGCCTCATTCAGGATGGCTTGACTTATGCGTCTCCAACTCATGCGTTGAGTTTGACGATCGCCGGAGCGCTGACCGCAAGACTCCAAAAGCAAAAATATATTCAGGAAGACTTTATTTCTGCGGCAATGATTGCGTTTGGGATGGCAGTCATTCTGGAAACGGTTGTTGCCATTCAGTTTAGTATCCAGTTTTTACTAGAGCAATCTCCCAAAACCTACATATTTCTCTCAGAAACCTGGGTCTATCATCAGCAAATTGCTCTGAGTTCTGCCATTTTGACTAGCTTGTGGACACCTGTGGTCTATTTCCCTTTGAATTTATGGTGGGAAAGAATTCGAAATCTGGAAGATTTACAAGCTTAATGTTCTAAACGCCGATCTTCTTTTGACTTTGATGAGGGTAAGTCAGACCCTGACTGACGGCTATCCTGAGTACAGTTCGCTGTAGGTCTCAGTGCATAGCGTCATATCGCTATAGCCAGTAGCCCTTGAACTTGTGTCAGATGAGCAGGGTCAAAGCATTTTGAGACAATGGGCAAGACCCTCAATGAGGACTTGGTTTTCAGCTTCAGTGCGGACGGCAACACGAAAATAGCGATCGCCCAATATATCAAAACTGAGGCAGTCGCGAATCAAAACCTGATATCTTTTCAACAAACGCTCTTGAAGTTGAGTGACAGAAACTTGAGAACGCACGAGCAGAAAATTTGCCGAACCTGGATAAGGTTGCAACTGAGGCAATTGAGCTAAGCCGTTAAAAAGCTGGGTTCGAGCCTTGTTTACCCATGCTAGAGTCTGGTGCTGAAAGGCGCGATCTTGCACGGCTGCGATCGCAGCGACTTCTGCGAGAACATTCACAGGCCACGGGTCTTGCCATCGCCGCCACCGCTGTAGCACATCAGGATGAGCGATCGCGTAGCCGATACGCAACCCTGGCAAGCTGTAAAACTTGGTGAGCGATCGCAAGATAACGAGATTGGAAAAATCAGTAATGCGGTCAATCAGGCTTTGCTGAGTCTCAGACGGCAAAAAATCCATAAAGGCTTCGTCAACTACAACGCGTCCAAATTGCTCACAGCAGTCGGCGATCGCTTCAGCCGTCCACAACTGTCCCGTAGGATTATGGGGATTGTTAATTAACAGCCCTACCGAAGAGAGGTTGCATTGAACAAGCTTCTCGGCAGAAGCACACAGTGATCTCAAGGATGGAGTGGGCCTAGCGATCGGTGAAGACATCGCTTCTGCCCGCTGGTTACAATTCTGATTAAACAGAGTCTCCACATCTAGAGAGCAGGTCACAAGTGGAGCCTCAAAGGCATTGAGCGCCCGGAAGTAGTCGCTAAAACCGGGCTGCATAAGGACTGTAGTCTTTAAAGCCGACAAGTCGCGTCCAATCCAAGTCAGCAACTCTGCTGCCCCATTTCCTGGCATAATCCAATCTGGATCTACGCTGTGAAATGTACCCAACGCTCGTCTCAGATGCCCATAGCTAGGATCGGGATAGCTCTTAAGCTGGTCTAGATGACTCTGAATTGCCGCGATCGCCGTATTAGGCGGCCCTAGAGGATTGATACTGGCAGAAAAATCTAAAATGCAAGAAGGGGGACAATCGGCAAGCTCAGCAGCCCACGCCAGATTTCCCCCATGTATTGGTCGATTTTGACTGGTTTGTCGATTCGACACGCGTTTACTTAGCAGCCACTTTTTCCTTGAACAGTTTGCCTGCTGAAAAAGCAGGAACTACTGTTGCCGGAATCGTCATCGCTTCTCCCGTTTTGGGATTGCGACCTTCGCGAGCCTTGCGCTCACGAGGTTCAAAGGAACCAAAACCAACAAGCGTTACCTTATCTTTTGAAGAAACAGCTTCCATGATCGATTCAAGAGCCGCAGTCAAGACAGCATCGGCTTCTTTTTTGGTGACACTTGCTTTTTCTGCGATCTTGTCAACTAATTCACCCTTGTTCATCAGTAGTCTCCTTATATTAGATATTGAGGATTGTCATCATCAATGGGTACACAATCAAAACTATTTTGATGCGGGATGGTCTAATCTACAAACATTATTTTTGATAATAGCTCTTGGGTTGTATATTCACAAAACAAAAGTGCTTGTTTTTTAGATCGAAATTTCATCTCCGCGAAAAAAAACAATCTGAAAAGCCAGAGTTCCCTAAGATGGGGCTTTTCAATGCTCTATTCTAGAGTCTATATCGTTAATCTGTCTCGAAGAAATCTTTAATTTATATAGATTCTCGCATTTTTGAACATTTCTTAACAAAAATGTTCAAGGTTATGTGGCGATGAAAAGATAAACAGCAGCTTTGAGAAGAATACTCGAAATTTTAAAGACAAGAAAATAAAAAAAGCTTATATGTATTGACAGAGAAGTTGAGCTTGGGCGAGCAGGATTACGGTGTTTGTTTCCAAAGTTGAATAGAAAAGTTAGAAATCTCAGAAATCAAAGATATTTGAGAGGAAAACAGAGTCTCCTTATTTTTAAGAAGGCATGACAACATATCGATGTTGGAAAGGACTGATTACAGTCTTGTGTTGTGGGGTTTATTCGTTGAAAGGAGCGTATCGTAAACTCTGAGCTAAGGCTCTGGGAGTCTTGATGCCAGCTGACTACACCATAGACAGCAGAATATATCCACTCAATAAACGGCCAGAAAAAAAGAGGAGCGATCGCCCCTCTTTTGTGAATCTCGTTCCAAACACAAATCGCAGTGTGACTCTGATGCTTAGCGCCTGAGTAGCTCCTGAGAATCTTGGCTCAAGCCGTTATAGCTATAGCCATAAGTGGAGAACTCAGAGTCATTTAAGATGTTTGTCGTCATCACGACCACAATCTCCCGCCGTTCATTCGTCCGCTGAGTGTTGCGGAACAACGCTCCTAGAAGCGGGATATCTCCTAGAATTGGAATCTTGGTGATGGAAACCCGATCTTCTTCTTGAATAATGCCGGAGAGAATTAGCGTTTGCCCGTCTCGAATGCGTACCTGACCTGATGTCAGACGTCGTTCCGCAATCAGTGTCAAATTAACGGTCTCACCCAAAACCGTTAATTCTTGAATATCTCCGGGAGAAGAAACAGTCGGTGCTACGGATAAGCTGACAAAGCCGTTATCGTCAATGCGATCGACCTGAACTGATAAAATAACACCCGCAGGTTCGGTTTCAAAGTCTACTTGCTGAGTTAGAACACCATTATCTGTCTCGCTCTCAACTGAGACATTGGTAATGACATCCTGAGTCAATCGCACTTCAGCAGTTTGACCTTCTTGAACGACCAATGTTGGATCGGTCAAGATTTTTCCGTTGCCATTGGTCACGGCAAGCTGTAGCTGGGCCAGAAAATCATTGCCAAAACTCAGCGCACCTCGCGACGGTTGAAGAATGTCGCCAGCAATATCACCAATAATGCCGTCACCGACTGCACCAGGGCCAATAGAAACCCCAGCAGGACTCTCTGTATCAAAGTTAATTAACCCCACTCCGTTTGTGTTGACGATACGCGAGTTGCCCACTCCAAACGAAAAGCTTGTCGATGCTCGATCAACTGCATTAAGGTCAACATCAATCACTCGAACGTTGACCGCGACTTGACGACGACGAATATCTAGTGGCACAAGCTGAGAAATGGCAATTTGAACCAGGCGAGGGTTGCCAATTAGCGTAATAGAGTTTGTTCTCTCATCACCAACAACCTGAAGTCCTCTCAAAATAGGCACCGAATCTTCGTAATCGACCCGCTGCGTTTCAATTCTTTCCTCGGTTGTCGTTTGAGTTTGAGTGATGTTTGTATCTTGACTAATGGGTACAGCATCTACGATGGTAACCTGACGCTCACGACTGACAGCCGTTTCAGCACCCAGGCCGACTAAGAAATTGAGGGCAGGGCCAACGTCAACTTGGTTCAGCCGAATGTTTTGGACGACAACATCACGAGCTGAGTTTGGTAAGGTCGGGCCAGCAAAAATAGTGCGCCCAAATCGACTGGCTTGAACCCCAGACAGTCTCAAGACGTAGTTAAAGACATCTTCAATGGGTTCGTTTTCGATGTCTAGAGAGATTAGAACATCGGATTGCGCTTCGCCATCTTCGCCTTCACCTAGCCCCGTGTAGGCAAGGTTAAGACCTGCTGCCCGAGCCAAGAGCGCTAACACCTCACGAACAGGTGCGTCGCGTAGAACTAGCCTTGGCACTAGCTCTCGGGTGCCTAGCTCAATGCTGCTAGGAGAGGGATCGATGCTGGTCATCGAAATGTCGCCAACCGGAGGTGG